>JBBSKJ010000040.1:0-11806 GCA_038256475.1 Micropepsales bacterium
ACGGCGCTGTCGCCCGTGCCGCGCGGTCCGGCCATCCTGGGCCCGGTCACCGCCGATATCGATCCGGTCAATCCCGGCTATTCCTTCATCAACCGCGGCGCCATCCAGGCCCAGCCGACCGATGCGCAGCGTTCGGCCGCGGCCCTGATCATCCAGGGCAGCTCCAGCACCTATTTCACCTGCCTCAGCGCCAGCGTGGGCGCCTGCACCGGCGTCAATGCCAATCCGGCGCTGAACACGGGCGGCTTGCTGTCGACCGGCGACATCTCGGCCACGGCCATCACCAACATCACCAGCCGCACCGCCGGCACCGTCTCGGCCGCCGCCATCTATATCGGCGCCTACTCGACCGTGCCGCGCCTGGATTTCCAGCAGCAGACTGTGGGCGGCACCACCCTGACCCAGGGCACTGTCAAGGCGCTGGTATCGGGCGTGGGCCAGGGCACCGCCAACGCCATCTATATCGCCGAGAATGCCGTCGTGCCCTTCATCAATGTCGGCCGCGGCGCGTCCATCATCGCCCAGGTCGAAACCATCACCACCACGCCCAGCCGCGACGTGGCTAACGCCTCTTCGCCCTTTGCGCTGATCTCGCAGACCATCACCGACCAGTCCGGCAGCGTGAAGCTGATCAACAATGCCGGCTCCATCACCGCCGTGAACACCGAGATGACGCCGTCGGCCGGCACCTCGGTGGTCAGTGTCCAGCGCGCCATCGACCTGACGGCATCCACCACGGGCGGGACCACCATCAACAATAGCGGCGTCATACTGGGCGACGTGCTGTTCAGTTCCGCCGGCAACAGCAATGTGCTGAATATCGGCAATACCGGCGCGGCGGGCACGGCCAACGCCACCGGCGTGGTCAACACCCCCAGCAACTATGCGATCGTCGGTTCATCGCTGATCAGCCGCCCCAGCACGGGCGTGCCCAGCGCCAATGCGACGCTGCTGGAATTCGGCTCGGGTACCGGCCACAAGCTCAATGTCGGCGGCTATGGCTATCTCAATGCCGACATCCGCTCGGGCGTGGGCGCGCTGGACGTGACGGTGCAGAATAACGGCCTGCTGTTCATCGCCAACACCACCACCTCGCTGCAGGCCAACAATTTCAACGTCGAGACCAACGGCGTTCTGGGCCTGTCCATCTCCCAGGCCAATCTCAACAGCCTGGCCCCGGTGGTGCAGGCCAACGCCGCCAACCTGACCGGCGCCAATCTGGCGCTGCAGTTCGGCACATTCATTTCGTCGGGCTTCACCGCCGCCAGCGTCGCCAGTCCCACGGTGCAGACCGTGACGCTGCTTCGCGCCCCCACCATCATCGACACGACCCTGGCCGACCAGAATGCCAGGCTGGGCCAGAACACGCCCTTCCTGTTCGAGACCCCGGCGGAAAGCGGCATCCAGCCCTTGTCCTTCGGCACCTCCGGCGGCCAGCAGACGTTGCTGCTGAACCTGCTGCCGCGCTCGGTCAACAGGCTCAATGCCGACGGCTCGCCGGGCCTGAACCTGTCAGGCGACGCCAGGAACCAGTTCCCCTTCATCGCCGCGGCGCTGGCGACCGACAATGATCTGGGCGCGGCGGTCGCGACCTCGATGACCGTCTACAACACGCCCGGCGTGGCTTCGAGCGGCATCAATTACGCCGCCAGCCAGCAGCAGGCCCAGCAGATATTCGGGCAATTCTCGCCCGACGTTTCCGGCGGCACGCGCGAAATCGCCGTCCTGATCACCGACCAGGCGACGGGCCCGGTGGCGGCGCGCCAGCGCCTCTTGCGCCAGTACGGCAAGGTGCCCGGTGAGATGACCCTGTGGGGCGAGGAATTCACCGGCCAGATCCACAACAAGGGCCGGGTCGGCGGCGCGGGCTCCGTGTCGGCCTTCAAGGATCACGGCTTCGGCTTCGCGCTGGGCGTCGATGGCGGCGGTCCGCGCAACGGCTGGTATGGCGGCGCCTTCACTTTCTATACCGGCGATGTGCAGCAGCAGCTGCCGCGCACCAGCAAGACCAACACCCAGTGGTATATGCTGACCGGCTATACCCACTGGCAGGGCCGCACGGTGTTCCTCGACACCCAGATCAGCGCCGGTTATGGCCAGTTCAATTCCGAGCGTCCGCTGACATTCGGCGCCGGCACGCGCACCGCCACCAGCAAGCGCGCCGCCGCGATGGGCGCCCTGGGCGCCAAGGGTGGATTGATGCTGAAGTATTTCGGCGTCGACATGGACCCCTATCTGGCGCTGGACGGCATGACCATGCGCGAAGAGGGCTATACCGAAGCCGGTGGCGGCACCGGCATGAACCTTGAGGTCGACACCTTCTTCGCCACATCGTTGCGCAGCGCGGTCGGCCTGGACATGAAGAAGGTGCTGCCGATCTGGGGCTTTGAGCTGACGCCGGGCGCGCGCCTGGGCTATCGCTACGAACTGCTGCAGCAGCCGATAAAGGTGAAGGCCGGCTTTGAATCCACCGGCGGCCTGGGCACCGCGGGCAATGTGCTGACCTTTGTCGGCCCCGATCCGGACAAGGGCAGTACGCTGCTTGGCTTCAGCCTGGGCGCGGGCACCGACACCTGGCATGTCGGCATCAATTACGACTGGCTGCGCGGCGACAACGGTTCGACGACGCAGGTCGGCACCATCAGCGTGCTGGGCCGGATATAGCGCGGTTCTTTTGAGTCTTGGGTTCGTCGCGCGTGCTCACGGGCCTCAGGCCCGCTCCGCGCGACGCTCCTGCCCAAGACCCAAAATCTCCCGCGCTAAGCGTCTTGGAAACAAAACCCCGCCAGCGATGGCGGGGTTTTTGTGTGTTGCGCGCAGGACTTGCCGCCCGTCACAAAACGGCCAAAGATGACGGGTGAATATAAGGCTCAGCCATCGGGGGACCCCATGAAGAAAATCGCCGTCGCGATCATCGCCTTGCTAGCCGCGTCCACAGCCGCCCTTGCCCAGACATCCGTGTCGCCCAGCGAGCCGGAATCCCGGCCCGAGAACATGGCGGTCGGACCGGATGGTACGCTCTATATCGGCTCGCAAAAGGACGCGCGGATTTACCGGGCGCGCAAGGGCGAAACGGTGGCGCAGCCGTTCATCGACATGCGCCCCTCGGCTTTTGTGCTGGGTGTTCTGGCCGACGGCGCCAGCAATACGCTTTGGGCCTGCGAGATGGTGAGCATGGACCGCTCGACGCCCATGCTGAAGGGCAAGGGCATCCTGCGCAGCTTCGACCTGAAGAGCGGTGCGCCGAAGCTGAACATTCCGCTGCCCGAGGCAACCAACATCTGCAACGACTTTGTCGTGGGCCCGGACAAGGCGCTGTATCTCGCCGATACCTCCAACGGCAAGATTTTGCGCCTGCGCCCCGGCTCCAAAACTTTGGAGACGGTGAGCCACAACTCCTCTTTGTATGGCGCCGACGGCATCACCTTTCTGAACGGCGAGCTGTATGTGAACACGGTCTGGGCCGGCGGCCTGTACCGGATTCCGAATGCCATGACCGCCAAGGCGGGCGCGCCGGTCCAGGTTCACACCCCGCGCGTGCTCAAGGCGCCGGACGGCATGCGGGCCCATAACGGCGTGATGTATCTGGCCGAAGCCGGCAATGGCACCGTCAGCGCCATCACGGTGAAGAATGACGTCGCCACCATGAAGACCATCAGGACCGGTCTTGACGGCCCCTGTGCTTTGGAGCCCCACGGCAACACGCTGTGGGTGGTCGAGCGCCCGGCGCATCGCGTGACGGCAATCGCGATTCCGTAGGCGCTGCGCTTGATTGAGAAAAGAAAACCCCGGTGGCGACACCGGGGTTTTTGTTTGGTCATTTGTCATTCCCGGCGAGCCCGGTGCGTAGCATGGGGCGAGGGAAGGGAATCCACGGTGACAGATGCGCGGTTGGAGGCATGGATTCCCTTCCCTCGCATCGCTTGCGCGATGCTCGCCGGGAATGACAATGGCGCTACCAGCTGCCGGTGTTCGGCATCGAGGCCCAGGGTTCTTTGGGGGGCAGGGTGCCTTCCTGCAAAAGCTCGATGGAGATGCCGTCGGGCGAGCGGATGAAGGCCATGTGGCCGTCGCGCGGGGGACGGTTGATGGTGACGCCGCCGTCCATCAGCTTCTGGCAGGCCGCATAGATGTCCTTCACCCGATAGGCGAGATGGCCGAAATTGCGCCCGCCGGCATAGCCCTGTTCGTCCCAATTATGGGTGAGTTCGATCACCGGACTTTCGGCGGCCAGCTCGGTCTGGCCTTCCGCCTTGATGCGCGCGGCATCATCGGGCGTGGCCAGGAAGACCAATGTAAATCGGCCCTTTTCGTTTTCCATGCGCCGGACTTCCACCAGCCCCAGCTTGTTGCAGTAGAAGTCCAGCGATGCGTCCAGATCGGAAACGCGCACCATGGTGTGCAGATATCGCATTGAGCTTTGTTCCTCGTAATTGTCGCAAGAATCCTTATCGCGCTTGGCCGCGGCCGTCACACCGTCTTCTTGGTGTTACAATGGGCCAAGCAACAATGTCGCAAGGGAACCTGCCCGGGCGTCGAAAAAATTCTTGTCGCATAACGCCCTCGCACAAAAAATCCGGCTGCGGACGATCCATGCGATCCCTGAAAACACGGGATTATCCATTGCTTCCAAGGTCTAAGGCTTGCAGCGATTTATGTTGCAGTTGCGAAGTGAGCAGATGCACACGCATCAACCATCCTGCGGAAAAGCTTTGCCTCCCACAATGATAGTGGGATGATGACGGGGTGGCGGTTGAAGGAGCGGTTATGCCTCTTGCAAAGAGCATAACCGATTGCTTTAAAAGCGCCGGCAAGACGTCCGACATAAGGCGTCAGGTTGGGTAAACTTCGGGCTTAGGATTAAATCGATCTCGAAGAAAATTGTCGGACCCGGGGGCAGCCATCGCCGGGTCCTTGTCCTGTCTTGAGTGAGAGAGCATGGAACGTCCAAATCATTTAGACCTTGGCAAAAAAACTGCCGCCAGCCGTGCCACCAGCCTGGCCATCGTGGCCGCCATTCACGTGATCGCCATCCTTGGCCTGGTCGCCGCCCTGAACCAGGGTGAGATCATGCAGCAGCTCAAGGACATCCAGGCGACCGTCGAACTGGAAAAGACTCCGCCCAAGGCGCCGCCGCCGCCGCCACCCGATCTCATCAAGCCGCCGCCGCCGGTCGCCATCGTGCCGGACTTCACGGTTGCCTCCGCACCGCCGCCGGCTGCCACCGTCACCACGGCGCCCAAGCCGCCGCCGGCCCCGCCGCCGCGCCCCGTGGCCTCCAGCGACCCGCTGCGCCCGATCGCGCGCACGCGCACCCTGCCGCCCTATCCGCCGATCTCGGTGCGCCTGAATGAATCGGGGACCACCCTGATGGAAGTGCAGATCACCACCGAAGGTAATGTGAGCGAGTGCTCGGTCGTGAAGTCTTCCAGCTCGGAACGTCTCGACACCGCTGCTTGCGACCATGTCCGGCGCGTGTGGCGCTGGCAGCCTCCCACCTTCGAGGGCAAGCCCATCGCAGTGAAGACCCGCGTCCAGGTCACCTGGGACCTTAAAGACGCCAGATAATCAAAAATCCACCTCAATTCTTTTGAATTTTCACGGAGTAAGGAAAATGAACTTCAAGAAACTGACGGTCGCTGTCGCCATCGTCGCCATGACCAGCCTGAGCGCCGTTGCTCCGGTTTACGCGCTGCAGGCCGCCCCGGCTGCCGAGCAGCCCGCCGCCGACGCTGCCGCCCCGGCTGCCGACGCTGCCGCCCCGGCCCCGGCTGCTGAAGCCCCGGCTCCGGCTCCGGTTGCCACCGACGCGCCGGTCCCCAACCAGTATTCGCTGGGTCACCTGTGGGAAGAAGGCGACTGGATCTCCAAGGCGATCCTGATCTCGCTGGCCATCATGTCGGCCGGCACCTGGTACATCTTCTTCACCAAGTGGATCGACCAGCAGCGCATCCTCTCCCAGGCCCAGGCCGTGGAGAAGAAGTTCTGGACCTCCGCCACGCTGAATGAAGGCGTCGACAAGCTGCCCAAGAACTCCGTGTTCCGCGGCATTGCCGAAGCCGGCCTGAAGGCCTCCACCGGCGGCACCACCCTGGTGGGCATGAGCGACTGGATCGGCATGACCCTGACCCGCCAGCTCGAAGACGCCAATGCGCGTCTGCAGGGCGGCATCGCGTTCCTGGGTTCGGTCGGTTCGGTTTCGCCGTTCGTCGGTCTGCTCGGCACCGTCATGGGCATCTTGAACGCCCTGATCGCCATCGGCGTCTCGGGTCAGGCCTCGATTGACCGCGTTGCCGGTCCGGTCGGTGAAGCGCTGATCATGACCGCCCTGGGTCTGGGCGTCGCGGTTCCGGCCGTGTTGCTCTACAACTACCTGATCCGCCGCAACAAGATGATCACCGAGAAGCTGCGCGCCTTTGCGGGCGACCTGCAGGCCTACCTGATCAGCAAGAGCAAGTAAGCGCACACACGCTGAATCGGAGTAACGCTTATGGCCGTTGACGCCCAACATGCCGTCGAAGACGACGAAGCAGAGTTGAACGTTACGATCAACACGACGCCCCTGGTGGACGTGATGCTCGTGATGCTCATCATCTTCCTCGTCACCATCCCGGTGATCAACAAGACCGTTGAGCTTGAGTTGCCGACCTATCGCAATATTGCCACGACGACGAAGCCGGAAAATATTGTGATTGCGGTGACGGAAGGCGAAGACGTCTTCTACAACAACGAGCCGATCGACCAGGCCACCATGCGCCGCAACTTTGTGGCCGCCTTGCAGGCGGCCCAGGCGGCGGGGGTGGACTTCCCCGAAGTGCATATTCGCGGCGACAAGAATGTGCGCTTCGAGGCGATCGGCCGCGTCATCCTGGCCTGTCAGCAGGCCGGCATCCAGAAAGTGGGGTTCATCACCGAACCCCGTGCTCTGGACGCAAGCAGCTATTGAGGTAATTCGCCATGGCAATGAGTTCAGGTACCGCTGAAGGCGAAGTAATGGTGGAAATGAACACCACGCCGTTGATCGACGTGATGCTCGTTCTCCTTACTCTCCTCATCATCACCCTGCCGATCCAGACTCACGCGGTGAAGCTGGACATGCCCGCCCCCAATCCCAACCCGCCGACGGTTATCCCGGAGACGGTGGAACTGGTGGTGGACTTTGATGGAACTGTCCTTTGGAACGGAACCGCGGTTGATCGCGGTACCATGCAATCCTATATGCGGGACGCCGCGCTGAAGACTCCGCAGCCGGAAATCCATGTCAGTCCCAATCGTTTGGCCAAATACGACGCGGTTGCCCGCGTTTTGGCGGACGCCCAGCGCCTGGGCGCCACCAGTATTGGCTTCACGGGGATTGATCAGTATAATTAGGCTGTGAGGGACATGGCCGTCGGTAGAAGCGTGCGGCGAACCCGCGCGCTTTTACCATCTTAGACGAATGCGAAAGAGGTCGTGTAATGACTGCGAGTAACCTGCGTGCCGCCCTGACAGCAATCCTTCTGGGAACTGCCACTATGACCATTGCGGCCCTGCCCGCGCATGCGCAGGCCACGGTCAGCGCCCGCGTCGGCGCCGCGCTGAAGGAAGCCCAGGCCCTGGCCGCGGCCGGCAACTATCGCGCCGCCATGGCCAAGATCAACGAAGCCGAAGGCGCCCCCGGCAAGACCGCCGCCGACACCACCGTCCTCAACCAGATGAAGCAGTATGTCGGCGTCAAGTCCGGGGACGCTTCGATCGGCGGCGCTGCCGGCGCCAAGGCGAAGTTCGCCAACGACTATAATGCCGGCAGGTGGCGCGACGTGATCGGCGCCGCCGACACGCTGCGCAAGTACAATGCGCTGGACGGCCAGTCGCAGCTGATCATCGCCCAGGCCTATTATCGTGCGGGCGATTTCTCCGGCTGCGCGCGCTACGTCAAGAGCAATCTGGGCAACGGCGACGCCGCGCTGGAACTGCTGGCCCGCTGCGCCTATGAGAATGGCGACGAAGTCACCCAGCGCCAGTCGCTGGAGACCCTCGTCTCCCGCAGCGGCAAGCCCGAGCACTGGAGGAGCCTGCTCCGCCTGACCGAGCGCACGCGCGGCCTGTCGGACAACAACTCGCTGGACATCAACCGCATCCGCCTGATGACCGGCAACATCACCACCAAGGACGAGTATCTGCTGCTGGCGCAGCTTGCGCTGCAGCTGGGCAATGCCGCCGAGGCCCAGGCCGTGACCGAGAAGGGCATTGCCGCCAAGGTGCTGAACGACGAACGCGCCACCCGCCTGCTCAACCTGGCCAAGACCCAGGCCGCCGCCAATGCCGCCAACCTCGCCAAGAACATCGCTGCCGCCCGTGCGCAGCCGACGGGTGAGGCGCTGCTGCGTGTCGGTGGTGACCTGATCAGCCAGGGCAAGGGCAAGGAAGGCCTGCCGCTGGTTCAGGAAGCCGTGAAGAAGCCCTTGAAGGACGTGGCCAACGGCCAGATCCGTCTGGGTCACGCCTATCTGGTCGCCGGTCAGAAGGGCGATGCCATAAAGACCTTCAACGCCGTCAAGGCGCCCGCGAAGGACGCCATGGTTGCCCATCTCTGGTCGCTGGCGGCACGCCGCTAGTCGGGTTCGCCGCAAACAAACAAGGGCGCCGGTGAAAGCCGGCGCCCTTTTCGTTTTGGGCGGAGCGGCCGATCTACCGTCCCGGCGCACCGGCTTGCGGGTCTAGTCGCGGCCCCGGAAGGCGAACAGGAAGAAGACCATGGCGGCCAGGATCGAGATGGTGCCCAGCGCCCCGATGCTCACCAGCCGCAACACACGATCTGCTTCGATGACCTGTAAAAGGGCGGCCACGCCTAGCGCCGCCAGCACCATCGCCATCGCGAAGCTTTGCAGCTTGCTCATGATTCAGCTCTCCTCCCGCGATCATTGTAGCGGATGTTCCGAGCTGGGGCAGGGCGCCCTCCCTAAGTGGTTGGAAATCCGTGGCTATCTCGCGAAAGTTGCAGCCTGGGAAACGGCTTCCTGCACTAATAAGCTGTTTCTAATGAAAAAAATCTGGTTGGGTACGGAACCGAACCGATAAGCAAATGTTGTTTAGAGGCTGAGGGGGCACGAGTGTCATGGCCGATATACTGCAATTTCCGCAACCGCCGCCGCACAAGCCGACCGTGCTTCTGGTCGATGACGAATATCTGGTGCGCGGCGTGCTCAGCGAAATTCTGAAAGAGTCGGGCTTTGCCGTGGTGTGCGCCGAAAATGGCGCCGAAGCGATTCATATCCTCTCTGGCCAGCAGAAGGTCGATCTGGTGTTTTCCGACATCAAGATGGCGCCCATGGACGGCTTTGCCGTCGCCAAATGGGTGCATGAGAACAAGCCCGGCCTGCCGGTGATCCTGGCCAGCGGTTACAGCGGCAAGACCAACATGGCCGCCGATCTGAACGGGGCGCAATTCTTCCGCAAGCCCTTCGACTTCGACGCGGTGGTGGAAAAAATCCGCGACACGCTGGGCGAACGCCAAAGCGGCTAGCGGCCGCGCTCCCGCATCAGGAAGGCGCGGGTGTCGGTGTCTGGCGGCTGTGCCACGCCGCCGCGCCCTTCTTCCAGCTCGTGCAGGTTGAAATCCATCCGCGCCTCGTAGGAGCGGTCGAGCTGGTTGCGCAGTTTTTGCTGGGCGTCATACCAGCGGCGCTTGAGCATGTTGTCCCCGCAGGTCGAGCTTTCCGCCTCGCTGGCGCCCCAGCGCCGCTCGACACAGTGATAGGGATCGAAGGAAAAGCGGAACAGCCGCTGGCGCGCTTCCTCATAGCCGAAGCGGATCTGCGAACCATCGCTGCGGCGATAGCTGACGCTGCATTGGGCCGCGGCCCGGTCGTAGGTATCGAGCATGTCGCCCGCCAGATCGAAGCCGTTATAGACGATCTGCGGATCCTTGGCCCGCCACAGGGTCAGGAAGCGTTCGGCATTGTCGCGCACTTCCTTGAAGGCGGTTTTCAGGCGCGCGTCGCGTGATGGCGTGGAATAGGTCTCCCAGTCGCCCTCGGTGCCATAGATGTTGGGCGGCAGGCGGGGCGGTTGCGGGCGGTTCTGGATGCCGGCGGCCAGCGAAATGTCCACCGCCTCGGCGCGGTAGGAAAGATCGGCGCAGTTGGACAGGACAAGGTCGGCGATTTCGCGCACCGGGTTGAAGCGCAGCCGCCCGCCGCTGAGACTGGCGCGGACGAAGTCGTAATAATCCATCCGCGCGCCGTTCAGCATGAAAGCGCCGCTGCGCCACTGGGCGTCGGCGGGGCGGGGCCCGTTACCGAAATACTGGGTCAGGGAAAAATCGGGAATCTGCGCATTGGTGGCCAGCACCACCCGCCCGCCGATCAGCGCGCCATCGGGGGCGCGCGCCGCGCCGACCAGTCTTGCGGGGCGCCAGTTCTTGAAGCCTGATCCCATGCCAGGCGAGGAGCGCACGAAACGCAGGTCATAGGTGCCGCGGGTCAGCGAGTTGTCGGGATGGGAATCGATATAGCGGATGCGGCCGTCGCGCTCGACCTTGTAAATCACCGCCAGATGGCCGTTGGGGTCATAGATGGTGGTGCCGGGGCGGATGGAACGGGCATCCAGCGCGGGGGAGTAAAGATCGTCGCCCCCCAGCTCGGGATGGATGCGGTAGGTGGCCGAGGAAACCTGGTCGCGCAGATTGTTGATCACGCGAAGGGCATTGTCGCCGGTCAGCACATCGCGGCGGGCCGCCACCTGGTTGCCGCGCGGGGAATAGCGGATGTCGCGGGTGCGGCCGCGCGGGGAGATGCGCTGGACGTAGGAGAAAGGCAGGCCGCGTTTCCAGGCATAATAGAAGCGCAAAAAGTAAGGTAGGTCGGCGCAATCGGCGCGAAAGGCGAAGCCCTTGGGGTCGCTGGCGCGGAACGGGTTGGCCGGGCTGGCGATGCACTGGGCGACGGTGCGGCAGCCCGATTCGCCTATGGCCGTAATGAACTCGCCATAGCCACGCTCGTCGGCGGCGCTCCAGCCTTCGCTCATGATGCGCATGGCGGGATTGGCATGGGCGGGCGCGGCGAACAGAAGGAGCGCCAGGCTGGCGGCGGCCCAACCCCAGACACGATATGTCATTCCCGGCGAGCCCCATGCGAAGCAGGGGGCGAGGGAAGGGAATCCATGGTGGGGGGTGCGCAAGGCGATAGATGGATTCCCTTCCCTCGCACCGCGCTGTCGCGCGAAGCCCGCCGGGAATGACAGATAGGGTCAGACATAGATCATCTTCACGCTCATACCCCCGTCCAGAATGATGTTCTGGCCGGTGAGGAAATCAGCGGATTCTGTCAAAAATTGGCAGGCCTTGGCGACATCGCCGGGAACTCCGACCCTTCCAGCCGGATGCTGCGCTTTATCGGCCCGGGAATGCTTGGGGGCCCTGGCTTTTGACGCTTTTTGCCAGTCGCTGGTCTCGATCCAGCCGGGGCTGATGCAATTCACCCGGATGCGGTGGGGGGCCAGGCTGATCGCCATGCCGTGGGTCAAAGCGACGATGCCGCCCTTGGAGGCGGTGTAGCCTTCGGTGCCGGCCTCGGACATGAAGGCGCGGGTGGAGGCGAGGTTGATGATCGCGCCGCCGCGTTTCTTCATGGCCATCATTTTTGCGGCGGCCTGCGAGGCGATGAAAGTGCCGCGCAGGTTGACGGCAATCACCTTGTCGAACTCGGCGATGGAAAGCTTCAGCACATCCTTGCGGATTTCAATGCCGGCATTGTTGACCAGCGCGTCGGGTACGCCGAGCTTGGCCTTGGTGGCGCTCAGCCAGCGGGTAACATCGGCGGGTTTG
>JBBSKJ010000041.1:0-11680 GCA_038256475.1 Micropepsales bacterium
AGGTCTTCCTCCGTCACCGGGGCGCCGCTGGCCTCCATCGCCTGCAGGATCAAGGCGCGGGCCCCGAACCCCACCATGTGGCGCAGGCTGGTCAGGTCCAGCTGGGGGCGGTCCCGGGCGGCCAAGACGGCATTGGTGGCCCCCAAAAGGTCGGGGGCGGTATCGGCCAGGGTGCCGTCCAGGTCGAAAATCAGGGCAGGGCCGGGCATGGGACTCTTTTCAGGAATTAAGGGGTTCTACGGCAGAATCGCGGCAATATACGCGACATTAATAGTCGCAAATCGTCATTTCGTTTTTTTGCTGCTGGGGACTACCGGAAACATCATGACAAGAGCTGCCGTCATACTGGCTGCGGGGCCTCGGGGACATTTTTCCCGTAGGGAAAATGCGACCCATAAAATTGATGGCGCCCGCCATGACTAAGGCCGCCATCATTCTGGCGGCGGGCGCCGGCACAAGGATGAAGTCGTCCTTGCCCAAGGTGCTGCACAAGGTGGCGGGGCTGCCGCTGCTGGGTCATGTCGTGACTGCGCTGCGCGGTGCCGGCGTGACGCGCATCGTGGTGGTGACTTCGCCTGCCGGCGAAGCGGTGCGCGACTATGCCAAGGCCCTGGGCTGCGAAAGCGCCATCCAGCATCAGCAACTGGGCACCGGCCATGCCGCCGCGTCTGCCAAGGATGCACTGTCCGATTTCGCCGGTACTCTCTTGATCGTCAATGGCGACATGCCGCTGATCACCGCTGAAGTGATTTCCGAATGTCTGAAGGCGCAAATCCGCACCGGCCTCGCGCTGCTGGCCTTTGAACCCGCCGATGCGGCCCAGTATGGCCGCGTGCTGCTGACGCCGGACGGCTTTCTCAACCGCATCGTCGAATACAAGGACGCGTCGGAATCCGAGCGCGGCGTGGCCTTGTGCAATGCGGGTTGCTATGCCGCCGACGCGCAGAAATTCTTCCGCTGGGCCTCGCTGCTGAAGAACAACAATGCCCAGGGCGAATATTACCTGACCGATGTGCCGTCGCTGGCGCGCACCGATGGCGTCAAATGCGCCCTGGCCGTGGCCGACGAAGTTTCGGTCACCGGCGTCAACAGCCGCGCCGAACTGGCCGATGCCGAAGACAAGTTCCAGCAGCGCCGCCGTGCCCAGCTCCTGGGCGATGGCGTCACCATGACGGCCCCGCAAACCGTGTTCTTCTCCCACGACACGCAAATCGAGAACGATGTCGAAATCGAGCCTTTCGTGGTGTTCGGTCCCGGCGTGACGGTGAAGACGGGTACGCGCCTGCGCAGCCATTCGCATCTGGAGGGCGCCCAGGTCGCCTCCGGCGCCATCATCGGGCCCTATGCGCGCCTGCGTCCCGGCGCGGTGATCGGTGAAGGCGCCCATGTCGGCAATTTCGTGGAAATCAAGAACACCAATCTGGGCAAGGGCGCCAAGGCCAATCATCTCACCTATCTGGGCGATGCCCGGGTGGGGGCGGGGGCCAATATCGGGGCCGGCACCATCACCTGCAACTATGACGGCTTCACCAAGTCGATCACCGAGATCGGCGCGGGCGCCTTTATCGGCTCCGACACCGCGCTGGTCGCCCCGGTCAGGATCGGCGACGGCGCCATCATCGCGGCGGGTTCCGTGATCACCCAGGATGTGGCGGCAGATTCGCTGGCCATCGCCCGCGGGACCTTGACGGAAAAACCCGGCTGGGCGAAAGCCTTCCGCGATAAGCAGAAAGACAAAAAGTAATGTGCGGCATTGTCGGTATCGCAGGCACGCGGGATGTGGCCCCGGTCATTCTGGAAGCGCTGAAGCGGCTGGAATATCGCGGCTATGACTCCGCCGGCATCGCCACCCTGCAGGACGGCGAAATTGCGCGCCGCCGCTCGCCGGGCAAGCTTCACCGCCTGGGCACGGTGCTGGAGCAGAAGCCGCTGGGCGGCCATACCGGCATCGGCCATACCCGCTGGGCGACCCATGGCGCCCCGACCGAGAACAATGCCCATCCCCATGCCACTTCGCGCGTTGCCATCGTCCATAACGGCATTATCGAGAATTTCCGCGAGCTCAAGAGCGAATTGATCGCCCGGGGCCACACATTTGAATCCGAAACCGACAGCGAAGTCGCCGCCCATCTGGTCACTGATCTTCTGGCGCAGGGCTTGCCGCCCGACGAGGCCGCCAAGCAGGCGGTGGCGCGGCTGACCGGCGCTTATTCCATCGCCATGATCTTCAAAGACCATGAAGGCCTGCTGGTGGGCGCGCGCAAGGGTGCGCCGCTGGCGGTCGGTCATGCCGACACCGAAGCCTTTATCGGCTCGGACGCTTTCGCGCTGGCGCCCTTCACCAACCGCGTCACCTATCTGGAAGAAGGTGATGTGGTGGTGATCCGCGGGCCGCAGATTTCCATTTTCGACGCCGCCGGGCGCCCCGCCAATCGCGAGATCAAGATCACCACCGCCTCCGCCGCGCTGGTCGACAAGGCCGGTCACAGCCATTTCATGGCCAAGGAAATCCACGAGCAGCCCGAAGTTGTGGGCCATACCCTGGCGCATTATCTCGACCCGGCGGGGCCATCGGCGCGGCATCTGGGCGTCGGCTTGCGGGACACCCTGTCGAAAGCCTCCCGCCTGACCATCTCCGCCTGCGGCACATCCTTTTACGCCGGCATGGTGGGCAAATACTGGTTCGAAAAGCTGGGGCGGCTGGGTGTGGAAATCGATTTCTCGTCCGAGCTGCGCTATCGCAATCCCGTCTATCCGAAAAATGGCGCCGCCCTGTTTATCTCCCAGTCGGGCGAAACCGCCGACACCTTGGCGGCGCTGCGCGACGCCAAGGCTCAGGGCCAGACCACCATCGCGGTGGTGAATGTGACGGAGTCCAGTATCGCGCGCGAAGCCGATATCGTGCTGCCGACCTATGCCGGGCCGGAAATCGGCGTCGCCTCCACCAAAGCCTTCACCTGTCAGCTGGCAGCGTTGGCCTCCTTCGCCATCGCGGCGGGGGTGGCGCGCGGCAATCTCAGCGAGACCGACGAGAAAAGGCTTTGCACCTCGCTGCTGGAAACGCCGCGTCACATGGCGGAATTCCTCAAGCAGGAACCGGCGATCAAGCTGGTGGCCGAGGAAGTCGCCAAGGCGCGCGACGTTCTCTATATGGGCCGGGGTGCCAGCTATCCGCTGGCGCTGGAAGGGGCGCTGAAGCTCAAGGAAATCTCTTACATCCATGCCGAAGGCTATGCCGCCGGCGAAATGAAGCACGGCCCCATCGCGCTGATTGATGAGGCGGTGCCGATCATTGTCATCGCCCCGCACGACAGCCATTTTGAAAAGACCATTTCCAACATGCAGGAAGTGATGGCGCGCGGCGGCAAGGTGCTGCTGATCTCCGACGCCGAAGGCATCGCCAAGGCGGGCAAGGTCTGGGCCAGCATCACCGTGCCGACCACCAACGCCTTCATCACCCCGCTGCTCTATGCCATCCCGGTGCAGTTGCTGGCTTATTATGCGGCCATCGCCAAGGGCACCGACGTGGACCAGCCGCGCAATCTGGCGAAAAGCGTCACGGTCGAATAAAGCCGCGGTCCTTTTGGGTCGTGAGTTCGTCGCGCGTGCTCACGGGCTATAAGCCCGCTCCGCGCGACGCTCCTGCTCACGCCCCAAAATTCCTCGCGGCATCCTTGGCGGGGAGAAGGGCGGCCTATAAGGTCCGCCCATGACCGATCGAAACGCTCTCAAACGCGCCGTCGCCGCCAAGGCGCTGGACTATGTCCAGGACGGCATGAAGCTGGGGCTGGGCTCCGGCTCCACCGCCGAAATCTTCGTCGAGATGCTGGCGCCGCGCGTGCGCGGGGGCGAAAAATTGCTCTGCGTGCCGACTTCGGAGCGCACCGCGACGCTGGCACGCAAGCTCGGCATCACCCTGGCGTCGCTGGACGATCTGGCGCCGCTGGATCTGACCATCGATGGCGCGGATGAAGCCGACCGCAATCTCGACCTGATCAAGGGCGGCGGCGGCATGTTGCTGCGCGAAAAGATCGTTGCGGCCGCCTCGCGCAAGATGCTGGTGATCGCCGATGAAACCAAGCTGGTGCCGCGGCTGGGGAAATATCCGCTGCCGGTGGAAGTGGTGGAGTTCGGCCACAAATCCATCGTCGCGCGCCTGGCCCGTGCCCTCAGCGCCATCGGGTATGAAAATGTCCCCATGACCCTGCGCCAGAAGGATGGTTCGGTGTTCGAGACCGATGGCGGTAATGTTATTTACGACGTCGCCTTCGGCGCCATCCAGAGCGCGCCCAAGCTGGCATCGGCCATCTCGGCGGTGCCGGGCGTGGTCGAGCACGGCCTTTTCATCGGCATTGCCACCACGCTGCTGATTGCCGGCCCCGGCGATATCGCGGTTATTGAACGGGAAAAATAAGCGACCACAGGCGGCGGGCCAGGCGCAGTCTGCGGTCCGGCTCACGGTCTTGCGCCACGGTGAGGACATAGCGTCCACCGCCCGCGCCGCACATCGAACCTTCCCAGTCCAAACAGGTCAGTGTCTGTCCTGGCGCGCCATCCGGCGCGGCGCGCTCGGCGGCGGGCGTTCCGGCCAGCGCCCACATCATGTCGCGCAGCATTTCATAGGACTGGGTGAAATAGCTGTGCCCCGCCGGGTCGCCCGGCGCCATGCTCGCATCCACCACATCCACTGCGCCATAGCCCGTACCATATTGCAGGTTGCGCAGTGGCACCCGTCCCGCGCGGGGCACGCCGCCGTGAAAGCTTTCCGACGTGATCAGCGCCATATCATTGCTCGAAGCATAGAGAGTCGCGCGCCGCACGCACCCGCTGGCGCGTCTCAGCAGGTGACTGAAGTCATTATTGTGCTGTTCGGCGCTGACATCGGCGGCGGACAGGATCATCTGGTCCACCACGGCGCTTCGTTCCTGGCAGAGCGCCCCGGTCGCGCCCAGCACAATGCGCGCGCCCATGCTGTGGGCGACGACATTCACCGACAGGCCTGCCGCACGGACCTCGCGCATCAGGCTGATCAGCGCGGGCACGGCGTAGCCGCTGCGCTCGATGTCGGCGGCATAGCGGTCGAACCTGCCTTCGCTGCTCCAGCTGAACATCAGTGTCGCGCAACGCCATTGGGTGTCCAGCGCGATCTGTCCGGCCCGCAGCAGGCCGGTGGCGAAGGTGGCATTGTAGCCGTGGATCACCAGCAGCACACTGTTGCAGTTCATCGCCCGCGTCGCTTCGCGGATTTGCCGTGCAAAATCCACAACCGCCGCCGCGCTGTCGCAAACTTCCGCTTTCACGGGCGGATTGAGTCCGGGCAGGGCGATGGCGGGAATGCTGATGTCAGTTCGGCCACAGCGCAGCGCGGCGCCCCAGTGCAGGCCGAAGCTGCCCGCCACCGGTTCGCGGTCGGTGGCAAAAAACACCGATCGCGTCGCCGCGTCGCCACGCCAGACCGAATTGACCGGCTCGGGACGCAGCGAATTGGACAAAGTACAGCCGGCCAGAGCCAAGGCCGCACATAGGGCCAGCACGCCGCGGCCATATTCCTTTTTCATCCGCCCCCGCATTGTCGCCCGACTCCGGCTCGGCTACAGCGTTATAGCGCAAGCCCAAGGCCACAGGCATGACCAAATATGACTACGACCTTTTTGTCATCGGCGGCGGAAGCGGCGGTGTGCGCGCCAGCCGGATGGCGGCGCTGGCCGGCGCCAGAGTGGCGCTGGCGGAAGAATGGCGCATGGGGGGCACCTGCGTTATTCGCGGCTGCATTCCCAAAAAGCTGCTGGTCTATGCCAGCCAGTTTTCCGAGAACATCAAGGACGCGGCCGGTTACGGCTGGTCGTTCGGCGACCCCAGCTTCGACTGGCCGACCCTGATCGCCAACAAAGACCGCGAGATCGCGCGCCTGGAAGGCATTTACAAGACCAATGTTGAAAAGAGTGGCGTCACCATTTTTCAGGACCGGGCGGTGTTCGAGGATGCGCACACGCTGCTGCTGCTCAATTCGGGCAAGAAAATCACGGCGGAAAAAATCCTGATCGCCACCGGCAACCGTCCGACACGCGAGATGGGCACCAGCAATGTCATTCCCGGCGGCGACCTCTGCATCACGTCGGACGAAGCCTTCTATCTGCCCGAACTGCCCAGGCGAATCCTGATCGCGGGCGGCGGTTATATCGCGCTGGAATTCGCCCATATCTTTCATGGCCTGGGCAGCCAGGTCTCGCTGGTCTATCGCGGTGACAAACCCTTGCGTGGTTTTGACGACGATATGCGCGACGCGATGTGCGATTCCATGAAATCACGCGGGCTGGACGTGCTGCTGGGCTGCGAATTCACCAAGATCGAAAAGCGCGGAAATTTCCTGCATGCCGAGACCAACAAGGGGGCGGTGATCGAATGTGACCAGATCATGCTGGCCATCGGACGGCTTCCCAACACCATGGCGCTGCGTGTCGAAAAGGCGGGCGTCGAGCTTGGCGCAAAGGGTGAGGTGAAGGTGGATGCCTATTCCCGAACCTCGACCCCGCACATCTTTGCGGTGGGCGATGTCACCGACCGGATCCAGCTGACGCCGGTGGCGATCCATGAGGCCATGTGTTTTGTCGAAACCGCGTTCAAGAACAATCCCACCCGCCCCGATCACCTGGATGTCGCCAGCGCGGTCTTCACCACCCCGGAACTGGCGGCAGTCGGCATGAGCGAGACCCGTGCTCTGGGCGAAGGCCATTCCATCGACGTCTACAAATCCACCTTCCGGCCGCTGTTGCACACCCTGGGCGGCCGTCCGGTGCGCACCCTGATGAAGCTGATCGTGGACGCCAATACCGGCAAGGTTCTGGGCTGCCACATTTTCGGTGACCACGCCTCCGAGATCATCCAGGTCGTGGCGGTGGCGATGAAAATGGGCGCCACCAAAAAGGATTTCGACGGCACCATCGCGCTGCATCCCACCGCGGCCGAGGAGCTGGTGACCATGCGGACCAAGAGCTACAGCAAGACGCCGGCCGACCTGACGTCGTAAACATTTGTTATACTTGGGTTTTCGGCTCCACCCACGCCATTCACCCCGGCCAGGCGCGATGCTGGTAAAATGGCCCCCCATCGCCTATATCCACGGCCCGTTTGCGTAATTTGAAGGAGAGTGGCGTGGCCCAGAGCTGGACCCCGCAGAGTTGGCAGGAAAAGACCGCCCGTCAGATGCCGGATTACCCGGACAAGGCGGCGCTGGGCCGTGTGCTGGAGCAGCTGAAAACCCATCCCCCGCTGGTGTTCGCGGGCGAGGCCCGCAACCTGATGGCCAGCCTTGGCCAGGTGGCCCAGGGCAAGGCCTTCCTGTTGCAGGGGGGCGACTGCGCCGAGAGCTTCGCCGAATTCCATCCCGACAATATCCGCGACACCTTCCGCGTGCTGCTGCAGATGGCGGTGGTGCTGACCTTTGCCGCCGGCGTGCCGGTGGTGAAAGTGGGCCGCATCGCCGGCCAGTTTGCCAAGCCGCGCTCCGACGATTTCGAAACCCAGGGCAACGTCAAGCTGCCCTCCTATCGCGGCGATAACATCAATGGCGGGGAGTTCACTGCGGGGTCGCGCATTCCCGATCCGCAGCGCCTGCTGCAGGCCAACGCCCAGTCGGCGGCGACGCTGAATTTGCTGCGCGCCTTTGCGCAAGGCGGTTATGCCGATCTGCACAATGTCCACCGCTGGATGCTGGGCTTCATCGCGGACTCGCCGGCCGGCGAACAGTATAAAGGCCTGGCGCAGCGCATATCCGAAACGCTCGACTTCATGGCAGCGTGCGGCATCACCTCGGATTCCGTGCCCCAGTTGCGCGGCACCGATTTCTATACCTCGCACGAAGCATTGTTGCTGCCCTACGAACAGGCGATGACGCGCGTCGATTCCACCAGCGGCGACTGGTACGACACCTCGGCGCACATGCTGTGGATCGGCGATCGCACCCGTCAGCTGGACGGCGCCCATGTTGAATTCATGCGCGGCATCAAGAACCCGATCGGCCTGAAGTGCGGCCCGAGCCTGGAACCCGACGATCTGCTGCGCCTGATCGCGGCGCTCAATCCCGGCAGCATTCCGGGCCGCCTGACCCTGATCGCCCGCTTCGGGTCCGACAAGGTGGCCGAGAAGCTGCCCGCGCTGGTGCGCGCCGTAAAACGTGAGGGCGCAGCAGTGGTGTGGTCGTCCGATCCCATGCACGGCAACACCATCAAGTTGCAATCCGGCTACAAGACCCGCCCGGTGGACCGCATTCTGGAGGAAGTACGCAGCTTCTTCGCCATCCATCGCGCCGAGGGCACCCATGCCGGCGGCGTGCATTTCGAGATGACGGGCCAGAATGTCACCGAATGTCTTGGCGGCGCGCAGGGCCTGAAGGAGATCGATCTTCAGGACCGTTACCAGACCGCCTGTGATCCCCGCCTCAATGCCAGTCAGGCGCTGGAACTGGCCTTCCTGATCGCGCAAGGCATTCGCGACGAACGGATGAAAGACTCGGGGCTGGCTGCGTCGGCCTGATCACGCATGGGCATAGCGCGGCTTCTCGCGAAAGGCTGGATTGTCTTCTGCCTCTTCGCGGGGGCCCATGCCATCCGCCTGGCCCTTCTGACCGGCGTACCGCTGCAATCTTCCTCCTTCGCCATCGGCATTTGCGCCGCGCTGTTCATCGCCATGGGCCTGTTGTTTGTCGGCGGCTTCGGCGCCTCGGCCGGCTATTCCCGTACGCCCTGGCTTAAGCGCCTCAGGCCGCATCACCTGATCCCCGGTTTCAATGAAACGGTGTTCATCGTGTTCGTCACGCTCAGTTTTCTGAACCAGGCGCTGGTGGCGCCTGCCGTGATCGATCGCGGCGCCGCCGGTGCGCTGGAGAATGCGCTGTATTTCCTGTTGCCCGGCCAGCGCGCGCTGGTGCATGCGCTGGAAGCCTGCACCCTGGACGGGGGCCGCGCCTTTTCCGCCGCCTTCACCTGGCTGCTGGCCATCGTTTATCTCGCCAGCGCCGCCTCGCGGCTGAAACTGCAGGCCGGGCTGATTCGGCTGGAAGCGGGCGAGCGGGTGCAGCCGCTGGGGCCGACCCTGCGCGCCTTTCTGTTCGGCATCGTGGCGGTGGTGGGCATCCAGTTCCTGTTCGTGGGCTCGGCCTATCCCTGGCTGAACTGCAGCGCCTTTGCCGACATCACCGGGGCAGTTCTGATCGGCCTGGCGCCTTTGATGCTGGCCTATTTGATCGTGGCGGCACTTGCCTCGCTGATGGCCGCCGCACCGGAAAAATAGTGATTAAAATCAACAACTTATATTGGTAACAAAGCGGAATATTTCTTTGCTGGCGGCCCGCCATGGTGCTGGCGCTAATGCGCCCCAGATTCTCCTGGGGACCCCCCGATTTGTTTCTTCGTCGCCGCGTGCCGGAAAGTGGACCGTTAAAGGCTGCCGTCATCGGCGCCGGCGTGTTCGGCCATCACCATGCCACCAAGTACAAGGCGCTGGGCCATGCCGGCGGTGACGTCGAACTGTTCGCGGTGGCCGATCCCAATGCCGAGATGCGCGCCAAGGCCAAGGCGCATTATGGCTGCAAGACCGTGGCCGACTGGCGCGAGCTGCTAGGCAAGGTCGACGTGGTCAGCGTCTGTTCGCCCGCCGTCACCCATGCCGAGATCGTGCGCGCTTTCCTGAAGGCCGGCACTCATGTGCTGGTGGAAAAGCCCATCGCCACCACCGTGGAGGAATCCGCCGAACTGGTGGCGCTGGCGCGCGAGGTTGGCAAGGTCCTCACTGTCGGGCATCAGGAGCGGTTTGTTTTCGCCCGCACCGGTCTGCTGGATATTGCCGAGACGCCGCTGGAAATCACCTGCTGGCGCCAGGGTCCCTGGACCGGCCGCGGCGATGACGTTTCGGTAGTGCTGGATCTGATGATCCACGATATCGACCTGGTGCATACGCTGGTGCCGGGCGCCGTCACCGAGATCCGGGCCGAGGGCCTGATCGAATATGGCCCCCATGCCGACGAAGTGTTCGCCCTGCTGCATTTCGCCAACGGCACGGTCGCCAAGCTGGAGACCAGCCGCGTCGCCACCGAGCGCAGGCGCGGCCTGCGCGCGGTCTATGCCGATGGCGTGGTGGAAATCGATTTCCTGTCCCGCACCGTGAAGAACACCACCCCACGCCCGATGGGTGCGCTGGAAATGGGTGACCCCCTGGGCGAAGCGGTGGCCGGTTTCGTCGCCGCCGCCATGGCTGGAACCGACGCGCTGGTGACGCCGGAACAGGCGGCCCAGGCGCTGGAAACCGCGCTCTGGATCGAACAGGCTTCGGGCGTTGCCGTGCCGGCAATTCAGACCCGCACCGCCGCTGGCCGCTAGTAACACCTGCCTTTCACACGCTAAATACCGGTCATGACGGACCGTTATCGCATCGTGCTTGCCCAGCTGAACCCGGTGATGGGCGACATTGCCGGGAATCTGGCGGCGGCGCGCGGCGCGCGCGCCCAAGTGATGGACGCCGACGTCATCCTGTTTTCCGAGCTCTTTATTGTCGGCTATTCGCCCGAGGACCTGGTGCTGAAACCGGCCCTGCAGGAAGACGCCCGCGCCGCCGTGGAAGATCTGGCGCGTGACACGGTTGATGGCCCCGCCATCCTGATGGGCACGCCCTGGGTGGAGGGCGGCAGGCTCTACAATGCCGTGGCGCTGCTAGACGGCGGCAAGGTCGCCGGCCTGACCTTCAAGCACGATTTGCCCAATTACGGCGTGTTCGATGAAAAGCGGGTCTTCGCCGCGGGACCGTTGCCAAAACCAATGACGGTGCGCGGCGTGGCGCTGGGGGTGCCCATCTGCGAGGACATCTGGACCCGGGAGGTCACCGATGCCCTGGCTCAGGCCGGGGCCGAGATTCTGTGCGTTCCCAATGGCTCGCCCTTTGAAGCGGGCAAGGAAGACGTGCGGATAAAACTTGCCGTCGCGCGCGTGCAGGAAAGCGGCCTGCCCCTGGTTTATCTCAACCAGCTCGGCGGCCAGGACGAAGTCGTTTATGACGGCGCGTCCTTTGTGCTGAACGCCGATCAGTCCATCGCCGCTTCGTTGCCGGGCTGGGAGACCTGCATCACCGTCACCGAATGGGCGCGCGGTGCGGACAAGAAGTGGGCTTGTGCGCCGGGCGAGACATTTGTCGCCGAGGACCGTTCCGCTCAGGTCTATCACGCCATGATGCTGGGCCTGCGCGACTATGTAAACAAGAACCGCTTTCCGGGCGTGGTGCTGGGTCTGTCGGGCGGCGTCGACAGCGCCATTTCGGCGGCGGTGGCGGTGGATGCTCTGGGCGCGGACCGTGTGCGCTGCGTGATGCTGCCGTCGCGCTACACCAGCCGCGAAAGCCTGGAAGACGCCGATGCCTGCGCGCGCCTGCTGGGCGTGGTATACGAAACCATCGAAATCGAACGCGCCGTGGCGGCGGTGACGCAAACCCTGGCCGCGCCCTTTGCCGGGACCACAGCTGACACCACCGAGGAGAATATTCAGTCACGGCTGCGTGGCGTCATCCTGATGGCGATTTCCAACAAGTTCGGCCCGATGGTGCTGACCACCGGCAACAAGAGCGAGATGAGCGTCGGCTATGCCACGCTGTATGGCGACATGTGCGGCGGCTATAATGTGCTGAAGGACATCTACAA
>JBBSKJ010000042.1:0-11570 GCA_038256475.1 Micropepsales bacterium
GATCGTCCGCATTACGACAAGTCCATTGAGGATGCGGCACTTGACGGCAGGCGCTACGACACGGACGTGGCCGAGAAGCCCGAGCCCGAGCCCGCTGCGCCTGCCGCCGACAAGCAGGTGAAGAACGAAGCGGCTCCCGCCCAGGTGGCCGACGCGCGCCAGTAACGGGTGAATGAAACGCCGCCGGCCCGCGCGAAAGCACGGGCCGGCGGTTTTTTATTTGCGGCTATCTATTTGCGGATCTGTGCCAGCGTGTCTTTGCGCAGCTTTGCCACCACATTGTATTCCGAATCCACAACTTCGGCGATTTCATACTGCATGGCGGTGCCCAGAACGGGCGCGATCTCCTGGGGCGTCAGCTGATAGGTCGAGGCCAGCCAGCGGGTCATTTCGGTGGTGGCGGTCCGCATGGCGGCATCCAGCGTGACGCCGGTGCCCATGATCATCACGAACTCGGCATTCTCGACCCGGGGGTGGCCGCCTGCCTGGCCGGCAATGACATCGACGGTGAACTGCACATCCATCGAGGTTTCCAGCCCCTGTCCCGGCAGCTCGCCATCGCCCTGCTGGGCGTGGCCGTCGCCAACGAACAGCAGCGCGCCGGGTTGAAACACCGGCAGATAGACGGTCGCGCCTTCGCGCATATGCGAGGAATCCAGATTACCGCCATAGGGGCCCAGGCGGCCGCTGATGAATACTTCATCGCGCGGCGGCGCGACCCCCACCCCGCCCAGCATCGGGTCCAGCTTGACCTTGTAATCGGCCAATTTGCTGGTGGGATTGATGATGGTGGCGATACCCGCCGCGGCGTCGATCTTCCACTGGGTGAAGCCGGCTTCGTGCCTGGCCTGCTCGCGTATGGCGCCCGCCTCCAGCGCATTGCTGGACAGCAGATTGGTCTGATAGGCGGTGTCCCGGTTGGTGCGTATCCGGTCCAGGCGCACCACCAGCGTGTCGCCCGGCATCGCGCCTTCGACATAGAAGGGCCCGGTCTGGGGATTGCCGCGCGGCGCCCGGGGCTTGCGGTCCTTGTCATAGCCCCGGCTGTCGAGCGTGTGGGTCTTTACGCTGTCGCCGGGGAATATCCGCAAGGCCGGCGGGATCGCGCCCGAAAAAAAGGTGTAGAAGTTTTTTGGATCAAACGCGTGAACCGTGGGAACCGGGGGCCGCGCCAGGGGCCGCGTGCCGTCCAGCGTCACCGGAATTTCCTGCAAGGTGCCGCTGCCGGTGAGCCGATTTCCGGCTCGGCGCAGGATAAACGCGCCGCAGGGCTTGCCGCCGTCCTCACAGCTCAGGTGCAGCCCGTCCTTTTCCAGGCGGCCTGAAAACATCGGCTTGCGGTTATAGGCGGCAAAATAGCGATCATCTCGCTGTTCAATGGTCAGGCGTCCATCGATCATCGGCAGGTAGAAATTCTTCTGCCCGAACTCCCGGACCGCGACTTCCCAGGTGCCTGAAAAGTCACTCTGTGCCCATGCCGCTCCCGAACCGGACAGCAGCAGAACCAGCGACAGCGAAACTGGACGGATCATGATTTCAGCCCCCCAAGGCCTTGCGTAAAAACCGCAGATGATAAGAGCGCAGGTTAGGGCGCCAACCCCTTGAAAGTGAATTTCTGGACCCGGCCGTCCCGCCCATCGCCCGTATAGATGTTGCCCTTGGAATCGGTGGCGATGATGTGCAGCCCCAGGAACATGCCTGGCTGATTTCCGACATGTCCGAATCTGGCTTGCGGGATTTCCTGCAGGGTCTGCCGGTCCAGAACGCGGATGCGCTGCTGATGACCTTCGCAAATGTAAAGGAAGCGCTGCTCCTTGTCGCCGGACAGCGCCACGCTGTTGACAGTGCCGAAGCCCTTCATCGGAATTTCCCGGGCGACGAAGGCTTCTTTCAGAAATTTTCCTTCGAGGGTGAAGGCCTGGACGCGGTTGTTGTTGCGGTCGGCGACATAGACGGCGCCGTCGCGGGAGATGGTCAGGCCGTGCACCAGGTTGAACTGCTGCGGCACCGGATCATAGGTCCGCTCCTTGGTGGCGCTGTCGTCCGGCGGCTTGCCATAGGCGCCCCACATCCGCTTGAACTTGCCGGTATCGGCATCGAACACGATCACCCGCCGGTTCACATAGCCGTCGGAAATGAACACTTCATTGGTCCCGGCCCAATAGACCGGCTGTGAGGGATGATTGAGGTTCTGGGTATCCAGACTGCCTTTGCTCTGGCCGGACTTTCCGACCTGCAGCAGGAATTTTCCATCTCTGGTGAACTTCAGGCACTGATTGTCGTCCAGCTTGGCCTTGGCATCACGGCCATTGCCGCAGATCCAGACATTGTCTTTTGAATCGACCGCGATCCCGTGTTCCGAAACCGGCCATTCGAATCCGGCGCGCTCCGCATCACTCATCACGAAGGGCCCGCCCCAGCCGCGCAGGAACTTGCCGCCTGGGTCGAACGCCACCACCGACGGAGCAGGCACGCCGGACGCTTCCTGCGGCGGCTCATCAAGCTGCGGCACCACCCGGCGGGGACGCGAGATCACCCAGATATTGTCCTGGGCATCCACCGTCAGGCCGGCGACCTGTCCGAAGAAGTAGCCCTTGGGCATTTGCTGGGGCCAGCTGGGGTCTACCTCGAACCTCGGAAAGGTCTGCGCCTGCGCCGTCGTCATCAGCGCGGCCAGTCCAAATACTAGGGATGTCGCCCAACTGCCTGATTTCATGGTTCTTCTCTTATCCAGGGGCAATGGAGAGGATGCCATAGGCGGGGACAGGGATAAATCCTGCGCTGCAACAACGGGCCGAAAACTGGAACAGGCCAGGCAACTGCGCCATACTGGGGACAATAAGAACAAGAAGGGGAGGCCGGGATGGTTCGACGTTTCACCCTGTTCGCGCTGGCGTTGGCGGTGCTGCCCGGATCCGCGCTGGCGCAAAGCTATCCGATCTTTGAAGTGGATTTCAGCTGGCCCAAGCAGTTGCCGCACGGCTATGTCTTTGGTCCCAGCGGCGGCGTCACGGTCGATGCCAGGGGGCATGTCTGGACCTATTCCCGCCCGACCCAGCTTCGGATCGCCATCAACGATCCGCCGAAAGAGGAATCCGGCGTGCCGGCGCCTTCGGTAATCGAGCTGACACCCGACGGGACCTTTGTCCGGGGCTGGGGCGGCAAGGTCGCCATGAGCAAGGCGGAGCTCGCCAAGTTCGACTGGCCCATCCAGGAGCATGGCATCGCGCTGGACGGCAAGGACCGCGTCTGGGTGTGCGGCAATGGCCGCGATCCCCAGGGCGAGAAAGAAAAGCGCAGCAAGGAAGACAATCAGTGCCTGGTGTTCACCGCCGACGGCAAATTCGTGATGCAGATCGGCAAGGCGGGGCAGAACAAGGGCAGCCTGGACATGGAAAATCTCGGCCGGCCGTCGCAGCCGGTTTATTGGGCCAAGGCCAATGAGATGTTCATCTCCGACGGCTATGGCAACCGCCGCGTGGTGGTGCTGGACGCAGACACCGGCAAGTTCAAGCGGATGTGGGGCGCCTATGGCAAGCCGCCGGACGACAGCTATCCCAGGGACAGGGTGTACAAACCGGTGCAGCAGCAGTTCAACCTGCTGCACGGCATGGGAATTTCACTGGACGGCATCGTCTATGTCGCCGACCGCAATGCCAACCGCGTCCAGTCCTTCACGGTTGAGGGCAAGTTCCTGAACGAAGCCGTGATCGCCCCGGGCTCGCCGATGACGGGCAATGGCTCGGTCTTTGCCGTCGCTTTCTCCGGCGACAAGGAACAGCGGTTTCTGTATGTCGCAGACGGCCACAATCAGAAAGTGCGGGTGTTGGACCGCAAGACGTTGCGGGAGATTCCCGGTTCGGCATTCGGCCGTATCGGACTGGGTAATGGACAGATCGCCAATATTCACATGATCGCCAATGACGCCCAGGGCAACCTCTATATCGGCGATGGCGGCGGGCGCTTCCAGAAGTTCGTTTTCAAGGGCCTTTCGAAATAGGCTGCAAAGCGCCGTTGATAGTCTAACAGGAGATTTTTTCATGGTTCGATGTATGTATCTGGCCGCAGCCCTTTGCCTGGCCAGTCCGGCCATGGCGCAGGCGCCTGATACGGTCTTCCTGGAACAGCTCACCTGGGACGAAGCGCGTGACGCCATCGCCGCCGGGAAAACCACCATCATCATCCCCACCGGCGGCACCGAACAGAACGGTCCGCACATGGCGCTGGGAAAACACAATGCGCGCGTCACCGCCAATGCCAATACCATCGCGCGCCGGCTGGGCAACGCACTTGTCGCACCCACCATGGCCTATGTGCCGCAAGGCGGCATCGAACCGCCCACGGGCCATATGCGGTTCACCGGCACGATCACTTTGCCTGACCCGGTCTATCGTCAGGTGCTGGAATATGCGGCGCGCAGCCTGAAGCTGCACGGGTTCAAGGACATCGTGTTTCTGGGCGACAGTGGCGGAAACCAGCCCGGCCAGACCGCCGTCGCCGCGACCCTGAACGCGGAATGGGCGGGCGCCGATGTCCGGGTGCATACCTTCTTCAATTATTATCGCGGCGATCCGGTGGGCGATGCCGCCCTGATGATGCGCCAGGGCATAACCACGGCCGAGATCGGCGCCCATGCCGATGTTCGCGACACATCGCTGCTGTTGGCCACCGCCCCCGCCCTGGTGCGCATGAACAAACTGCAGCCCGGCAACGGCAAGAATGGGGTGGTGGGCGATCCGCGCCGCGCCTCGGCGGATATCGGCCGCGCCCTGATCGAACAGACCGTGGTACGAACGGTGCAGGAAATCCGCGTGTCCATCGTCGATTCCCGCAAGAAATGACCCCCCAGAAATGAAGAGACCGGCGCCGCGGGAACGGCGCCGGTCTTTCCTATGGACAAATGTGTTGGCTTAGCCGCGCGTCGCCTGCCACTTGCCGCCGCCTTCGATCGTGCCGTCGATACGGTTACCGTTGACGCGGCCGCGATAGATGCTGTTGCCGACGCTGAAGGAAATCTCATCACCGCGCATCTTGCCGTTGGCGATGGGTGTGGCACCGCCTGACGATTTCAGCGAGCCGGAGAGCATCTGATAGGTCTGCGACAGCGTCAGATCGCCATTGGCGGTCTTCCAGGTACCGCCAACCTTGGCGGGGATGATCCAGAGCATGGCGCGGCAATAGCTGGTGCACTCGGTGGTGGCCGAGACTTCCTGGTCGGGATTCCAGTCGCCCATGTCGAAGGAATTCGACACCACCCGGGTACCGGGCCTCATGTTGAGCAGCTGCGGCCGCAGGCGCACATTCAGGTCCGGCAGCAGGAACAGGGTGATGACCGTCGCCTTGCTGAAATCGGTCTTGAAGATATCGCCCTGCACGAAGGTCGCCAGGTTGGAGACGCCCGCCTCGGCCGCGTTCTTGCGCGACAGCGCGACCATGTCGGGATTGAATTCGACGCCCTGGGCCCTCACGCCGCGCTTGGCGGCGGTGATGACGGTGCGGCCGTCACCCGAACCCAGGTCCATGACGAAATCCTTGGGCGTGACCTTCGCCATGTCGAGCATGCGGTCCACCAGGGCCTGTGCGGTGGGCACCCAGACAACGTCCTTGCCCTGCTGGCCATATTCCGGTTCGAACGGCTTCTTGGCCTCCTGCGCGTGTCCCGGGCTGAATGTCACCATGACTGCGACGCATGAGGCAGTCAGCAGCCGGGAAAGGGTTTGGGATGTCATAAGTCCTCCTGATGGTTTGTCTGAAATGGCATGAAGGTGTGATGGCTATTGCGCTGGATCCTGCACCGGCTTGGCGCCCCGGCCCAGCAGCAGCAGCGGCGTTCCCGCCACCAGCACGCCCACGCCGAACAGGGCGCCGATGCCGGTATAGGCCAGGCTGGAATAGAGCATGTAGATACAGGTGGCGATGAAGATGAGGGGCGTGAGCGGATAGAGCGGTACGGAATAGGCCAATACCCGGCCCGGATCACGGCGGCGGAAGATAAAGAGCGAAACGGCGACCAGGATCATGAACAGCCAGAAGACCGGCGAGGTATATTCCACCATGGTCTTGAAGCCGTCGCGCGCGAAGGCGCCCAGCGCCACAAGTCCCAGCGCGATCGCGCCCTGCAGCGCGAAGGCATTGGCCGGATTCTCGCCCCGCGCGCTCCAGATGCCGAACAGCTTCAGGCCCGGCAGGTCGCGGCCCAGCGCATAATAGACCCGCGCGCCGGTAAAGATCGTGGCGTTCAGGGTGCTGATCGCCGCGCCGCAGACGAACAGCGCGATCAGGGTCGCGCCCGTCGGTCCGAACGCCGCGCGCATGACATCGGCGGCGATGGTGGTGGATTTCTGAAGGCCATCAAAGCCCAGCACATGCAGGTAAGCCCATGCCACCAGGAAATAGAGCAGGGTGACGCTGACGATGCTCAGCACCAGAACCCGCACGATGTTGCGCTTGCCGTCACGCAGTTCGGCGGAGATATAGGCGGCCTCGTTCCAGCCACCATAGGTCAGAAGCACAAACACCATGGCTAGGCCCAGAAGACCGGTGTTGCCCCCGCCCGCGGGCGATGGCGTCGGTTCCGGGGCGGTGCCCGACAGGGTGACCACAAGGCCGGCCGCGATCAGCGCCAGCAGGGCGACAATGTCCATGCTGGTGAAGATTTTCTGCGCCAGCTTGCCTTGCGCCGTGCCGGCCATGTTGATCCCCGTAAAGACCACGATAATGATGGCGGCGTGAATCGCCGTGCCAAAAGCGCCCAGCGGCACAATCGACTGGGCGTAATCGCCATAGACAAAAGCCACCAGGGCGATGGCGCCTGTCTGGATCACCGTGCAGCGGGCCCAGGCGAACATCAGTGCGGTGCCCCGTCCATAGGCGCGGGACAGGAAATGATACTCCCCGCCCGCATGCGGGAAGGCGGTGGCGATTTCCGCATAGCAAAGCGCGCCGATCAGCGTGAGGGCGCCCCCGGCCAGCCACAGCGCCAGATAGGTGAAACTGTTGCCGGCGAACTGGGCCACCAGCGCGGGCGTGGCGAAAACCCCGATGCCCACGATCATCCCGACCACGAGCACCAGGCCGTCGGCGAGCGACAATGTCTCGCGTGGCGCGGCGGTGTCCTTACGCAACATGGCAGTCCTCCCCCAGACCTTGCTCGTTGAACACGGCGGACAAGCCGGGGCGGTCGAGCCTATTTGTTATCTGGAAAATGTGACGTGAATCCGTGAATTGTGCAGGGGATATGGGGGTCTGTCAAAGCACCCGGGCGGGCGACAAACCCGCCGGACAGTCTGTCAATCGGGCGCCTTGGGGACCGCATATTGGCCCCTGCGGCCCAGGAAATAGGTCGCCAGGATCAGGACGATCAGCCCTCCGGCAATGGCTGGCGGGCGCCAGTCACTTTGTAAAACCTGTCCCAGGATCATGACCAGACAAAGGCCGCCGCCGAGTATCGGCACCACCAGGGGCGCGTTGAACCGGCCCTCTATATTGCCTTCGCGCCGCTTCAATATGATCAACGCGCCATTGACGACGACGAACACCAGCAGCAGGAGCAGCACCGTCGCCCCCGCCAGCTGGGCGATGTCGCCCGCGAACTGCAAGGCGGCGATGATGACAAAAAGTACGCCGACCGCGACATGGGGTGTGCGGCGTTTTTTGTGAACCTTGCCCAGCACCGCGGGCAGAAGGCCCTGCCGCGACAGGCCATACAGCATGCGCGAGCCCATGATGGTATTGACCAGTGCGGTGTTGGCCACAGCGGCAATGGTGATGAAGGTGAAGCCGACGGCCGGAAACCAGGGGGCGGCGCGCTCGATCACCAACCGCAACGGACCCGGCGCGGCCGACAGCTCCTGCCACGGGACGATGGAAACAGCGGTGATCGAAACCGCGATGTAGATAACGGAAACGATCAGCATGGCGCCGATCATGGCGATCGGCATGTTGCGCTCTGGTTCCTTGACCTCTTCGGCGACATTCAGCATGTCCTCGAAGCCCAGAAACGAAAAGAATGTCAGGATCGCGCCCTGCAACAGCAAGGTCGCGGTCAGAAGGCCTTCGGGATTGGCCGGGCTGGCAGCCACTTCCATCAGGTCGGTTTGGCCCCAGAACCGCATCCCGACCGCGACGACCAGCACCAGACCGGCGATTTCAATCAGGGTGCAGGCGGCATTCGCCCAGAGGGATTCACTGATGCCGCGATACACGATGCCCGCAACAATCAGCAGGAATCCGATCGCCAGCAACACGATCTCCACCGGCGCGCCGGCGATGGTGACGCCGGTGTTGAGCCCGATCAGGGCGTTGAGATTGGCCGCCACGACCTTGGACTGGGTGGCGGCGGAGGCGATACCCGATGCCACCACGGTCAGGCCCACCAGATAGCTCAGCCAGGAGGCGCGAAAGGCGCGTTCGGTGACATAGGCGGCGCCAGCAGCGCGCGGGTATCGCGAGGCGATGGAGGCATAGCTGAGGCCTGTCAGCAGGGCAGCCGTCATCGCCAAGAGGAACGCCATCCAGACGGCGTTTCCCATGACGCCGGCGCCCTTGCCGACAAGCCCGTAAATGCCCGCGCCCAGCATAGAGCCGACGCCGTACAGCATCAGCTGGCCGGGCCCGATGGTACGCTTGAGCTCCGCCATATTCGTCCCCGCAGGTCAAACCGATCCGGCCAGTATGAAGCAGGCCCGACAAATGTGGTCGAAATAATATCGTCACGCCCAATTTGCGCTGCCAGCGATTGTTGCTAGGCTGGCGCGGGTTGGCCGCACCATGCGACGCGCTGTTCCAGAAAACGTCTGGATGTGGGCCGGAAGCAACGGGGCGGCAGGCGCGAGCCGAACCGCCCCAAAAAATGGGAGCGCACCGCCATGACCGGAATGCTCAGTGACCAGGAGTTGGCGGCCCTCACGCCGTCGGAGCTTTGCCCGCACCGCACCCCCATTCCCACCCAGCCCGTCTCCAGCGACGAGTTTTATCCCGCACCGCAAAACGAAAAGCAGCGCGAAGTGGAGCTGCGCATGCTGGCCATGGCGGACGAGCTGGGCAGGAAATCAGGCCTGGACCGCCGGCGATTTTTCCAGACCGCTTCGGGCATGGCGGCCGCCTTTGTGGCGATGAACCAGGTTTATGGCGGGCTGTTCGAGGCCCAGGCCCAGGAAGCCGCCACGCCGGAAGCAGCCAGAGCGCGCGCCGACGGGCTCAAAGACCAGTTCATCATGGACATGCACACCCACTTCCTGCGTGACGACACCCGCCTGACCGGCTTTGTCGCCATGCGCGCCAGCGTGGGCAAACAGGGCTGGAACAAGGCGCTGGCCGAAAAGGAACAGACCATCGAGGATCTGAAATTCGAGAACTACAAAAAGGAGATGTTCCTCGACAGCGACACCAAGATCGCGCTGATTTCCTCGGCCCCGTCGGAAATCCCGCAGGACTGGTTCCTCACCAACCAGCAGATGGCCGATGCCCGCGCTCGGGTTAACAAGGAGGCCGGCTCACGCCGCCTGTTTGCCCATTGCATTTTCACGCCCGGCCGTCCCGGCTGGCTGGATGATCTGGATGCCGCGCTCGCCCTCAAGCCGGAATCGGCCAAGGGCTATACGGTGGGCGACAACACCCACAAGGATCTCAGCATCTATCCCTGGCGGATGGATGACGAGAAAACCACCTATCGCGGCTATGAGCGGATGGTGAAAGCAGGCATCAAGAATGTCTGTGTCCACAAGGGCCTGTTCACCGAAGCCGCGGCCAAGCGCTTTCCCAAGCTGGAGGTCTATGCCGATGTCTCGGATGTGGCCAAGGCGGCGAAGGACTGGCCGCAGCTCAATTTCATCATCTACCACTCCGCCTATCGCAACGAGAGCCCGGATAGAGCGCTGGCGGAATTTGACCGGACCGGGCGGCTGGAATGGGTCAGCGACCTGGCCGACATCCCGCAAAAGCATGGCGTCAACAATGTCTATGGCGACCTGGGGCAGATTTTCGCTTCCACCCTGGTGGCCCAGCCGCGCGTCTGCGCCGCGATCATGGGCACGCTGATCAAGGGGCTGGGTCATGAGCGGGTGGTGTGGGGCAGCGACGCGCTATGGACCGGTTCGCCGCAATGGCAGATCGAAGGCCTGCGCCGGCTGGAAATCCCCGAGGACATGCAAAAGAAGCACGGGTTCAAGCCGCTGGGCGGCGCGCGCGGCACGGTGAAGACCGCGATCTTCGGCAACAACAATGCGCGGCTGTACGGCATCAACCAGAAGCGGGCGGCTCTGGATGTCCAGCAGGACAGGTTCGCAAGTCTCAAGCGCGATTATGACGCGGCGGGGCCCAATCCCAGCAACCTGCGCTATGGCTATATCAACACCGCAGAGACGCTGGGCTGACCGGAAATAAAACGCCGCCGACTTTTGAAAGTCGGCGGCGTTTGATTCAAACCGAGCGCTACAAAATTAGTCAGGCGCCCTTTTGGTGTCGACTTTGCGCTCCTTGAGCAGCTGGATGTAGAAGACGCGCAGCTTTTCAGGCCCGACGCGGTTGACGAAACTGCCCGGGGAAATGCGTCGCTCATCCACAATGTTCAGGGCGGCGCCCTTGTCGGCCAGATAGGTGATGACCTCTTCATATTCGGTGGAGTTACGGTTCTCGACCACCATGTGCATGATGCCGCGGCCTTCTTGGGCCAGGGCATGGATGTCCGGATCAAGCTCCAGCGCGAACTTCAGCGCTTCCAGATTGCCGCCACGCGCCGCGGCCAGCGCCAGGGTCAGGCCGTCAGCGGCCTTGGCCTTGGGATCGGCTCCGGCCTCGAGCAGCACCTTCATCGCTTCCATCGAACCGGACTGGGCCGCCAGCAGCAGCGGCGGCGTGGGGGGGCCCGGCGGCGGCAGCAGGTATTCGAAGGCTTCCAGCGGGCGGCGCTTGACCCCGGCCGCGTCGCTCTTCGCCGTCTTGGGCGAGGCGCTGCCGACCGCGGCAACCTGCACCTGCTCCCAGCCGGGGGTCTTCTGGATCAGCTTGGCGGCATAGAGCACGCCCTTTTGCTCCTCGATCGGCGGCGGCGTGGTCAGGGCGTTGGCATTGCCGCCCTTGGACAGCACCATCTTGATGAGTTCGGGATTGCCGCTGGCGGCGGCGGTGTGGATCAGCTGCCAGCCCTTGCTGTCGCGCTGATTGACGTCGGCGCCGCGCGACACGACCTGCTTCGCGAAGGGATCGTTCTTCATCAGCAAGGCGGCCTGGATCACGGTGGTGCCATCCGGCAGCACGGCCTTGGCGTCGGCGCCGGCGTCCAGCAGGGCCATTGATGCCGCGGGCACTTTGCTCTGCAGCGCGAAGAACAGCGGGGTGAAGCCCTTCTTGGCGGCGGCGTTGACGTTGGCGCCGTTCTTGAGCAGGACCGCGATATTGTCAGTGCGGCCCTTGGCGGCCGCCCACATCAGGGGCGTCTGGCCCTGCATGTCAGCCGCGTTCACATCGGCGCCCTTGGCGATGATCCCCGTCAGCGCTTCGGAAGTAGAGGTTCCGGCGCACAGCGCCAGCGCCGAAACGCCATCGGCGCGGGCCGCCTTGGCGTCGGCATC
>JBBSKJ010000043.1:0-11506 GCA_038256475.1 Micropepsales bacterium
GAACGTGTCCAGCATGAACATGTCGCTGAAGAAGGCGCGCATGCCCACTTCCAGACGCGGCGAGGCCATCAGGCGGTCGACCTGTTTTTCCAGGCCCACAGGCGTGCTCAGCTCGCCGCTCTGCGCGGACTGCAACAACTCGGCATCGGGCGTGGTGTCCCACATCAGATAGCTGAGGCGGGTAGCGCGACTATAGGGATCGAGCACATAGCCGCTCTTGTCGGCGGCCGGCACCCCGACTTCCTTGCGGAACAGGAATTCCGGCGACTGCAGCAGCGTCGCCATGCCATAGCGCAGGCCCGCGTAAAAATCTCCGGATGACTTGGCCATGGTGCGGGCGAGGTTTACCCGCGAGCGCAATTCTTCCGCAGTCAGCGGGCGGCGGAACAGCTGCAGGCCGTAATGGCTGAGAACCTGGGTGGCGCAGGCATCATCCGGCGCCTTTTGGGATTTGGGCTGGCAGGAGATCAGCCGCTTGCGATGCTCTGCGCTGGTGGCCTGGGTCGCGATGCTGTCCGCCATTTTTGAAAAAGATTCAAAACCGGCCGGCGTAATCGACAGAACCGCGGTGCTGGCCGCGGTGAGACCGCCGATCCGGATGCCGGGCTCAAAGGTGCCCTGCACCTGAATCTCTTTGCCAAGGATGTCGGCGATGGAATTGCGATATTCATTTTCGGTCAGGCGGCGCAGGCCCACGACCTGGCTGCCACTTGCTTCCAGGGCAGCGGCGCCAACCCAGGCGCCGCAAGCCACAACCGATGCCAGAAGTAGGATGACTTTTGTGCGCACGAGATACTCCATGCCTGGATTACCAGCGCGCTCTCAGGGCGCGCTTTTATTCTTATGCCACGCTGTGCCCGATAATTAGTCAGCATTATTAGTCTCAATAGAAGGTTTTCACAACATGGAGCCCCGCGCGGTGCCCAAAATAGTCTGTGAATCCGGGCTTTTTGAGACAGTCTGCGACATTTGCTGTTCTTTTTTTCGGGCAACAAACTCCGCTATGCTGCAATGCAGCATTTACTTCGCAGTTGCAACCGCGATTCGCCGTTACCCTTCCTGCGATCTGCGCCGGCCGTACAGCAAGGTGATGTTCAGGCGGCGGTTGGTGTAGCCGCTCTGAAAAGCGATCAGATCGGTTTCGTGAAACAGGTCGGAATCGAAAATCACGGCACGGTTGGCGCGGTGCGGAACCGTGATGGACCGTGCATCGCTCTGGGCAAGGAAGCTGCGTATCGCCGGCTCATTGTCATTGTACATCGCGAAGTCCCAGTCGAGCGGCGCAGCGACATCCCAGATGACCTGGCGGCCGCGCCGACCTGTCGATTATCCACCAACCAAAAACATGACGGCGAACACGATCCGAACCTGTTCCGGTTCGGTCATATCCGCCGTCATTATTCTACAACCGCCTGGAACGCCGTCTCAGACCGTCGTCGTGGGTGCGGCGGCGATCGGGACTGGCTTGTTGCTGCTTTGGCAGCAATTGGTCGCTGCCACCCCAACGCCAATGGCCACGGCAAGTATGCCGAGCGTAACCAAAGTGGTTGTTGTGTCCATCTGAGCGGCGCGAACGCCGGCAGGCTTGCCGGACGTCAAGGCGCCGCTTTGCGCCAGAACGGCTGTGGGGACAACAAGGCTCGCAGACAGGGCGATAATCAGTAACTTTTGCATAGGACCTCTCAAAAATTTCTGTGTGCTTTCCGCTTCTGGCGGCGGCGTCACCACTAGTTATTGATGCGAACACCGATGTGGAACATGCGGCCGACGGTGTCATAGAGCGTCGGATTCGTTCCGTTGTTAGCCGCGTTGAAACCGGTCGTATGTCCGGTTATCACAGGGTCTTCGTTGAGAATGTTGTCGATCTGAGCATAGACCGTCCAGTGGTCGTTCAAGGTCACCGACCCGCCAACGTTGAAGTATACAATCGCCGGGTAGTTGTTCCTATTCGTTGTGGGATTTTGCAGCGTCGATACCGGGCAAGTTCCGGGATTGCACTGAACCCAACTATTGTTGAACTTGCCTTTCGAAACCCAGTTTTCTGAGACATGAATTTCCCAATTGTCTTCTGCATACTGCTGCGTGAAGAAGCCCTTGGCATGGGGTACGTTGCCGAAGCCAATGCCGAAACCGCCCGCACCGGCAGCAGCACCAGCCGTGTTAAGCGGGAACGTTCCGGCGATGCCAGGCGTGTTTATGAATTTGGTTACATAGGTGACCAGGTTGCGGAAGGTGAAATCGCCCGGCAGCGAGATGTAATCCGCGTTGGCAAGGCTGAACTGATAGGTCGCTTCCAGGTTGAAACCGTCTGTTACCGTAGTGGCGGTGTTGAAAGCTTGTTGATTGACCTGAACCCAGTTCGTACTGACCGCGGGGCTTAGACCGCCCGCTACTATAATTGCGGAGCAGAACTGGGTCAGACCAGCATGACAGTTGTTGACACTTGTCTGACGGTCCACGGCGTTGATCTGTCCACCAACACCGATGCGATAATAATCGATTGAGGCGTTGAAACCGGGGAGCCAGCTTGGTGTAAACACCACGCCCAGCTGAGTATTGAGGGATCGCTCAGCCTTCAGGTTTGGGTTACCCAAAGCACCGCCGATTACCTGAATCGTTCCCCCTCTCCATGGATCAGAGTTGGAAGAGTTTGCGGTGGTGGGCGCCGCATAGAGTTCGGACAGGTTCGGTGCACGGAAGTCGCGCGATTGCAAGGCGCGGAAACGAACACCGTCCAGTGGGGTGTCCCAGGTCAAGCCGACCTTCCAGGTATTGGCAGAACCAGAAGTACTATAATCGGCATGCCGGCCAGCCAGGCTCATGTCGACCCTGCCAAATTCCGCCGAGTCTAACAGCGGAACTTCAATTTCTGTAAAGGCTTCACGGACGCTGAAGTAACCATTGGCATTATGGAAGCTGCCGGCATACCAGTTCGTACCGTTGGCACAATTCTGAAGGGGGTCCGTACACGCACTCCCAGGAGCACCCTTAGGTCCAACCTTTGTACCATTGCCAGCACCGTCGCCGCGGACTGAATAGCCATCCTCACGCCATCCGGCGCCAATCGCGACTGCAACATCGCCCGCCCAGTTCTTGATTGGCGAACCGCTGAGAACGATTTCTGCGTTATTCTGGAACTGTTTCGAGAGCTGGATCGGCCCCGGACCCCAATTTTTTCCACCATATACCCAGTTCTTCTGAGCCTGGGTATATTCGTCGGTAAAGGGATTGATCGGCACGCACCCCAACGTACGGGCGACGGTGTTGCGACAGACCACAGCGCCTTGGGAATCCTTGATCGAATCTACGGCATGATAAAGATTGGGTAAATTTGCGATACCGTTGACGTTGATCCGGGTATTGTTCTCACCATGCTGGGCATAGGCAACGGCGGACCATTCCGTACCCATGAGTTCGAAGGACCCGTCAAGCCCAATGGCATAGCGCTTGCTGCTGCGCAGGGAATGGACCTTTTGCGGTCCCAGACCATAAAAAAGCGAGCCGAACCCGAAAGACGTAATGTTATTAGTTCTACATGCATCATTGATACTAGCCGGCAGAAACGCATTGGCCCCACCTGGAGCGTTGCCGCATTGGATACCCGGAGCCACCAGCAACTGGCCCAAATTGAAAGGCGAGGTAGAGTGGATTGATGTCGTCAGAGCAGCAGCTGTGCTCTGGGAGGCGGCTCCACTAATACCAGGCAGGGCGGACCGCCATTGATTGGAATTTGGATTGGTTGTGCTCTGGGTTTCCCCCATGCTTACCGTGGTATAAATATTCCAATTTTGCGCGATATCATAGGACAGGCGGGCATAGAAGTTTCCGCGCGTAATCGGCGATGCCATGGTGCCGCCCGAGCCGGTCTGGGCAGAGTTGTCTCCGCCGATACAGAGTGTCCCCGGGCAGTTGGCGACCGTACCGGCCGCAGAGGCTGAGCCGTTCCTGTTCGGAACACCCGGAAGGCCGTTGGGACCTACGCCGTAGTCACGGCGATAGGTCGATCCGTCGGGGTTGAACCCGATCCCCATAAGCGGGCCACTGTTTATCATGCCGGTGCGCCCAAATTGATTGGGCACACCATTATCCGTTAAAAAGAATTGCGGCTGACCGGCCGGGGTTGCCCCAGGACTAGAATAAGCGAGTATGGACGGCGCTGTATACCAGGTACGCCCATTTCCCAGCGCTTCCTTCAGGCTATCGCCGCCGCAGCAGCTCAGCCTTTTCCAGTTGCCTTCCACGCCGTCGCTATGACTGTAATCCACGGACACCGTGAAGTGCCCCCGACCGCCCGCGAAACTAGTGCCGGCGGCAGCACCTATGGTAAGCGTAGCATTATCTCGATAGTTAGAAATACCGGTCGATATATGCGCCTTGAAGCCGATATATCTTTTATCAGTGATGACATTGACCACGCCCGAGATAGCGTCTGATCCCCACGAAGCCGAAGCGCCGCCGGTCACCACGTCAACGCGCTGGATCAGCATCTGTGGGAACTGGTTGATATCATTAATACCAGCGACATTGCCGGGAACAAAGCGCTGGCCATCCAGCAGGGTCAGGGTACGGACGGTTCCAAGGCCGAACACGTTAAACGAAGCCAGGCCGTTGGTGCCGCCGCTGGTGGCGTTGACGTTACTCTGCACACCAGTACTACCCATCAAGGAGGGCAGTTGCGTGACGGCCGTGAAAATATGGTCCTTGTTCTGCTGTTCAATAAAATCGGCGGCCATGACGGTGGTGGGGGTTGGCGCTTGCATGCCGCTATTCACGATACGCGACGATGACACTGTCACCGACTCGACCCCGGGGGCCTGCGCATAGGCGGCGGAGGCCACCATCAGCGCGCTTGCGCCTGCGGTGGCCAGCAGTGAGCCTTTTTTTACGAGGCTGAGTTTCGCTTGATTGTGATTGCTTATGGCTGTGGTGCGCTCGGAGGTCATTTTTTTATTCCCCTTTAGCTTTTCGAACTTGGCCGAAATTGCGTACACAATAAGGCGAAATGAGGCGGTAATCTGTAATATTTTTGACACTCACAATGAAACATTTGTTGTTGCACTGCATGACAACTAGAGACGGTAATGCATGGAGTCTTCGCTAAAGCGAGATGAAGAGAAAAAACGCAAACGGATCTGCGGTTTACATGAAAGCAGATGCCGAAAATTCGTCATCTTAATCAGCGACGTCCGTCTCCGCGTATATCGCAAACGCAAAATGGACGCGCTCACCCGCGCGCTCCACACGCGGCGAGCTTTCGCAAAGTGCAATAAGCAGCATCATAAACTGCGGCAGGAGCACTGAAGCGTGTTGGACGTGAATCCGTTGATCCAGCGCGCCGTGGGGGCGCATCAGCAAGGGCATTTGGACCAGGCTGCCGACCTGTATGAACAGGTTCTCCAGCAACAGCCGGACAATGTCGCGGCATTGCAACTGCTCGGCGCGCTTCGTGGACAGCAGGGGCGAAACGCGGAAGCTCTCCGGCTCACGCAAGCCGCGGTGAAACTCAAACCCGACGATTTCGGAACTCTGTCCAACTACGCCTCCGTGCTCATGGCCACCGGTCGGAACGAAGACGCATTGACCCAACTCGACAGAGCCTTGTCGATAAAGCCGGATTTCTTCGAGGCAATTTACAATCGCGGCGTCACCCTGGCGCAGCTGAAGCGTTTCGCGGAAAGCGTGGCCAGCTACGACAAGGCGCTGGGCCTTCGACCGAACAGCCCGCAGGTTTTTTACAACCGGGGCATTTCCCAGGCTGCGCTGGGATGGTGGAAAGACGCTGTGGCCAGCTATGACAGGGCCATCGCCCTGCATCCCAACTTTGCCGCGGCATTCGACAATCGCGGCAACGCGCTGCGGGCGCTGGGACAGCTTGAGCAGGCGCTGGAAAGCTATGACAAGGCTGTTGCGCTGGCGCCCCTGGATTTTCGCGCCCTGTACAATCGCGCAATCGTGCTGTCGGATCTGGGCCGCCTTGAAGAAGCCGCGACAGGCTATCAGCAGTCGCTGGCTCTCCAGCCGCTATTTGCGGACGCTCTACTCAATCAAGGCGCTGTTCTGCTCCGGCTCGAGCGCTTCGACGACGCGCTGACGCGTTTCGACGAGTGCCTCCCCCTGCGCCCCGGCGACCCGGAAGTGTTGAACAATCGTGGCGTGGCGCTCTGGCATCTGGGGCGCCATGACGAGGCCTTGGCCAGCTACAATCAGGCGCTGGCGGTTAGTCCCGAGAATGTTTCGGCGCGGCTGGGCAGGGCGCGCCTGTTGCATGACACGGGCCACTTCAATGAAGCGCTGGCGGATTACGACAAGGCGCTGGCAACTGACGCCAATGATGCGCGGGCGTGGAACGGGCGCGGCGCTGTCCTGAACGCCCAGAAGCGGGGCCGGGACGCGATCATCAGCTTCGACAAGGCTGTACAGCTCAAGCCCGATCTTGCGGATGCGCTCGCCAACCGGGCTTACTTGCGGTGGTCGGAGCATGGCGATTATGCCGGAGCCACGGACGACCTGCGGGCAGCGCTGGCCGCCAATCCTGCGCAGCCTTTCGCCGCCGGAGAATTGCTGCATCTGGGAATGCACGCCGCGGACTGGACGGATTTTGACGCCGCAGTCGCGTCCATTACCGATGGAGTCCGCAAGGGGCGCCGCGTCGTGCGTCCGTTCGCCTATCAGGCGATTTGCGCGTCACCGGCGGACCTGCAGGCCTGTTCGCGCATTTTTGCCGACAGTATTTTTCCAAACGCAGGCAGGCCGACGCTTCCGGCCCGTTCCCACGACAAGATTCGCATCGGCTATCTCTCCGCGGAATTTCGCGAGCAGGCCACCGCCTATCTGATGGCGGGACTGTATGAACTCCATGACCGGGAGACGTTCGAAATCATCGCCGTCGACAATGGTGGCGGCGACGGCAGCGAGATGCGCCGGCGGCTGGAAGCCGCGTTCGACAAGGTCCTCTACATCGCGAAAATGACGGATGATGAGGCCGCCGCGCTGATCCGGGGCGCGGAAATCGACATTCTGGTGAACCTGAACGGCTATTTCGGATCGCCGCGCATGGGCGTCTTCGCGCGGCGCGCCGCCCCCATCCAGGTCAATTATCTGGGATTCCCCGCCACCCTGGGCGCGCCTTACATGGATTACCTTATCGCCGACAAAGTCGTGATTCCGGCGGACGAGCAGCGGTTCTACGACGAGAAAATCGTCACCCTTCCCCACAGCTATCAGGCCAACGACCGCAAGCGGGCCATTGCCGCGGCGGTGCCGAGCCGCGCGGCCATAGGCCTGCCCGATACCGCATTTGTCTTCTGCAATTTCAACCAGAGCTACAAGATCACGCCTTCGACTTTCGCAGGCTGGATGCGCATCCTGAAAGCGGTGGAAGGAAGCGTCTTGTGGCTGCTGAACAGCAAGCCGCCCTTCGCCGAAAACCTGTCGCGGGAAGCGCAGCGCCATGGCGTTGCGCCGGAACGCCTGATCTTTGCCCCCAACCTGCCGCTCGACCGTCACCTGTCGCGCCTGAAGCTTGCCGACCTGTTCCTGGATTCGCTGCCCTACAACGCCCACACCACCGCCAGCGACGCATTATGGGCGGGCGTGCCGCTCGTCACCTGCCGCGGAACAGCCTTTCCGGGACGGGTCGCATCCAGCCTGCTGGCCGCGGCGGGAATGCCGGAACTGATCTCAGAATCCGCGCAAGAGTATGAAGCGCTGGCGATCCGGCTGGGCCGGGACCCCGTGGCCATCATCGACCTGAAGGAAAAGCTGGCAAATAACAGGCTGACCTGTCCGCTGTTCGACACCGATCTGTTCCGGCGGCATATCGAGGCGGCCTACAGCACCATGATTGAGATCGCGAAACGCGGCGAGCCCCCCCAAGCCGTTGCTGTCGGCAATCTTCAGAATACCGACTGATCCGCTTCTGCACTGCGGACTTCGCCCGCCTGCGTGACCGAAAAACGCGCCGGCGGCTCGCCGCGACGAGCCAGTGTCACCATCTGGCGATAGGCCGCCTCGATGCCAAGGCGGGCGCGGTCGGTATCGAAAAGCGGCGCGGACGCCTTGTTGCGGACCAGCTTTTCCCGCAAGGCCGCCAGCGCCGCCGGACCCTTTGCCAGTTTCAATGCCAGGGCTTCGTACTCCGCCAGCGACGTGGTGACGAGTTCGGGCAGCCCCGCCGCCTGCAGCAGGCTGGCGCCGACGCGCCCGGCAAAGCTTTCGCCTTTGCATGTCACCACCGGCACGCCCGCCCACAGCGCATCGCTGGCGGTCGCATGAGCGTTGTAAGGCAGCGTATCGAGAAAAATATCCGCCAGCTGCAGGCGGGCCATATGCTGGTCGAATGCCACAGTGCCCGCGAAGATCAGATGATCCGGATCGACGCCGTGCGCCTGCGCTGCACGGTGCAAGTTCGCCCGCATCGCATCGCCGGCGTCCCGCAGCCACAACACGCTGCCCGCAGCCTCGCGCAACAGCCGCATCCAGACAGCGAACAGGGGGGCGGTGATCTTCCAGTTCTGATTGAAACAGCAGAATACCACGCCGCTCTCGGGCAGACCGGCGGCGCGCCTTTCCGCGCGCGCGGGAAGAATCCGTCCCGAATCGGCCACAAGATAGCTGCCGGGCAGATGGACGATTGCCTCGCTATAGGCGAGCTGGTCCGTGAAAGGCACGACCACGGCATCGGCCAGAATGTAATCCATGCAGGCAGACCCGCTGGTCGCGGGATAGCCCAGATAGCTGACCTGAACGGGCGCCGCGCGATGGGTGAAAATTTCCGGACGCCCATTCTGGGTGTGACCGTTCAGATCGACCGCGATGTCGATCTCATGGCGGCGCATCAGATCGGCAATGTCGCCGTCCTGCATCAGCCGGGCTTCGTAAAAATGATCGAAAGCCTTGAGCAACCGAGCCCGAACAGGGCTGCCGTCATCCGCGCCCAGGGAAATGCCGAAGATCTCAAACTGGGAACGGTCGTGACGTTCGAGAAGCCCCACAAGCTGATGGGAAACCGGATGATTGCCGAAGTCCGATGAGACATAGGCAATCCGCATCCTGTCGTGGCTGTAGGGGCCTGGCCGCGGGCCATCGCGCCATTCCGCGCCCTTGTCCTTGAGATAGATTCTCGTGCAGCGCAGCTGCAGCGCGGCATCGGCGCTGTATCCCAAAAGGGTAAAGGGGGAAACCACCGACCTGCCCTCCTGCACGTCTGTGACAAGCCGCTCGGCCAGCGCGCCGGTGCGCGACCAGTCGCAAAGACTGAGCGCTATACTGGCCAGGCCGCTCAGGGCGTAGGGATGACGGGGGTTGGCGGCCAAGGTGGCGTCGAACCTGTCCCGCGCCTCCTCAAGGCGGCCCAAATGCGAAAGCGTGACAGCACTGTTGAACAGCGCATTGCTGTCGGCCGGCGATAGTTTGAGCACGGCGGCATAGCTGTCCAGCGCCTCGTCAAAATGCTCCAGGGCGGTCAGCACGCTGGCCTTGTTGTTCAGGGCATCGATGGTATCGGGCTTGATCGCAAGCGCGTGATCGAAGCTGTCCAAAGCCTCCTGGTACCGGTAAAGGCTGGCCAGCGCGATGCCGCGATTGACCAGCGCGTCGATAAAATCTGGCTGAAGCGCGAGCGCGCCGGCAAAACTTTCCAGCGCGGCCTCGTAGCGCCCCATGGAACACAGAAGAATGCCCCGGTCGTTTAATATCCTCGGGGCGCGCGGCGCGATCCCCAGCGCAAGATTGTAACTGTCCAGCGCCGCTTCGAACCGTCTCAGCCGCCATAGCGCTACACCACGTATATAATAAGCATCCGCCGAATCCGGCTTCCGCTTCAACGCGGCATCGGCGCTGGACAGGGCATCGCCAAAACGGCCCAGCTCGCACAATGCCGCGGCCCTGCTCTGGAAGGCCTCGGTATAATCGGGCGCCAGCGACAAGGCGCTATCATAGCTTGCAACGGCGTCCTCGAAGCGCCGCAAGTTCATCAGCACAAGGCCGCGATTGAACCAGAACATGGGAACCTCGCTCAGAGACAAAGCTGCCTCATAGCTCATCAGGGCTTCCTCGAAATGTCCCAGGATGGTCAGGACATTTCCGTAATTGGACAGCGCCTCTGCATTATGGGGCATCGCCTTAAGGGCATTGGCCAGAGCTTCGGCCGCTTCCACAAAGCGGCCTTGCTGCGCCCGCAACACGCCAAGGCCATGGTTGGCGTCGAAATGGGCCGGCTCCGCCGCCAGAATCTTGCGGTAGAGCGAAGCGGCTTCTTTCAATTGCCCCTGGCTATACAGCGCGGTGGCGCGGGAAAAGACAGACGCGATATCGATGGACGGTTTGGGGGCCATTGATTTGATCCGGAATTTTGCCAAACTCTATAACGGGGACATAGCCGGCGGCCATGCTCTTGGCCGGGCTGAACAAGGGGCAGGCGCGTGGATAGCAGGACTTCTTTGCTGGTGCTGGCATGCGCCGGAGTTTGCGCTGCAACCGCTGCGTCCGCTCAGCCGAGCGCCCGCGACGCCGTGCTGGCGGGCGTTGCACGCTGCGGTGTCATTCAGGACGACCGGGTCTGGCTGGAATGCGTCTATGGCGCGCAGCAGCCGATGCGGGCCAAGCTTGCTTTGCCACCGGCCCCCGAATTTCAGCAACGCCTGGTCCCCCCCGCCTCAGCCTCTGCCTCTGCCGCCGCCAGCGCACCCGCGCCGCAGGCCTCGGCCAAACCCACACCGGCGCCGCGCCGCAAGCCGGGTTTCTTTCAATCGCTGCTCGGCGATGCGCCGCCCTTTGCGACGTCGCGGATGAAATCGTTCCGCTATGAAAAGAACGGCGCCTTTGTGGTGTCCCTGGAGAATGGCCAGGAATGGCGCCAGACCGATGTTGAAGGCGGCGGCGTATCCTGGAACAGGGCGCCGTCTAGTTATATTGTGACGATCACCTCAGGGTCGTTCAACAGCTATTCCCTGGGCACCAACGCCAGCCCCCGCAAATACCGGGTAGAACGCCTGCGCTAGCAGCTACTTGCCGCGCGGCGGACCGGTTTCCGAGCGGCGCTTGCTGGGCGCATCGCCCACCGGCCAGATGCGCGGTCCGTACTGCGGCATAGGCTGATCGAACTCGTAGGCGCCCAAATCCGGGGCGCGGCCCTTGAAGCCATCGGTGATGCCGGGCAGTTCAATGCCTTTATCTATAGCAGCCGCCCTGGGCTTCAGGCGAAAATCGAAATCCTCCGGGCTGTAAAGCTGGCGCGGATTGGCTTCGTCGGTCGGCTTGACGTTGCGGAACACATCCAGCCCGACGGTGACGCTATGGGTGTCATGGCCGGTGGCTTTCTGGAATTCGGAGAGCGTATTGAACGCGCGGCGCACCTGCCCGCCATTGGCGCTGGTGAAGGGCGGAAACTCCCAGGCGAAATTCCCGTCCACCGGATTGGGCCCGAAGCCATTGTAATCGGAACTGGAATAGGGCGTGAATGTCTTCACCTGAAAGATGGGGCGCTTCCAGCTGTCGCCCACGATCA
>JBBSKJ010000044.1:0-11400 GCA_038256475.1 Micropepsales bacterium
GGCATTGCCCGGCTGCTCATTGGCCTGCGGCGCCACCACGAACTGGGTCTCGTCGCCGGGCGGCTCGGGCACCGAAAAGGTCGGGCCGGTTTCGCCGGCGGGCCGGGTCACGGTCTGGTTTCCGGCGGGGGTGCCGCGCGTCAGCACCAGGCCGACGGCCAGCGCCAGCACGGTGATCAGCGCCAGGGCGGCCGGAATGATGTAGCGCGGGCGCGGCTTTTCTTCGCCTTCCGCAGCCGGGGCCCGGTTCCAGCGCAGACCCGCAAAACGTCCGCGGCGTTCGGTTTCGGCCTGTTCCGACGCGGCGCGGGCCGAGCGGCGGGCCTGGGTAAGAAAATTGTCGGCTTCCGGCGCTTCGAACGTGTTGGCCAATTCCGGGCCAAATTCCTGCGGCGGCGCGAAGGGATCGGGGGCGCCCGGTTCCGGGGGAATGTCAAAAGCAAAGCCGGGCGGCGCCTGGGGCGGGGCAAAGGCGTCGGTTCCTTCCGCGCCATAGCCGGCCATGACCTGGGGCGGGGAAAACGCATCCTGATAGATGGGCTCCGCAAAGGGCGGGGCTTCAAAGGCGGCAGGCGCGGGGGGCGGCGCTTCGTAGGCGGGCGGCTCCTGCGGGCGCAGCTTGTTGCGCGTCTCCGCGACCAGATCGGTGTGATCCTTCTCGAGCGACTCCAGCCGGTGCGACAAGGCCTGCATCGAGGCGTCGAACTGGGCCTTGGGATCGTAATTTTCCAGCCGCTCGGCGATGCCGTTGACCGAATGTTCGATGGAATCCAGCCGGCGCTCAAAGGCGGCGTCGGGCAGACGCATTTCCAGCCGGGCGATGGAATCTTCCAGCCGGTTGAGGGATTCCTCGGTCTGACCGAAGCGGCGCTGGTTCTCGACCTGGTCGGTGGCGCGCTGGTTGGCGCTGGCCTCGATCTTTTCCAGCGCATGGTCGAGCGCGTTGGTGTTGAACTGGGCGGTTTTTTCGGCGGCCGCCAGGCGCTGTTCGGCGGCTTCGGTGCGCACGATCAGCAGCTTGTGATTGTCCTCGGCATCCACCCGGCCCTGGCCGACGCGGCCCGCCAGCTGCTCCAGATTGCTGGTGAGCTGGGTGACCTGATCGGCTGAATTGTTGGCTGTGGCGGTGATCTGGTCGGCCAGGCGCGACAGGCCCTGATGCAGCGCCTTGACCGCTTCCTTGATGCCGGTGTCGGCGTTGTTGCGCTCCAGCCGTTCCAGCCGCTCGTTCAGCGCCATCACATTCAGGCCCAGCTGGTCGAAGGCCTGGGACTGCTCGCGGGCGGAGATGTTGATCTCCTGGGCGGTGCGGGAAATGACGCGGTTGCTTTCGCTATGGGTGCGCTCGCTGGAATCGATGCGGCGGCCCAGGCCCCTGAGCTGGTCCTCGATCCGGCGCCAGGCGTCGTTTGATTCGTGTTCGCTGCGGTTGACCCGCGCCATCATATCTTCGGTATCGCGCCGGCTGTTGGCGGATGGGGGCATGCCCCAGCTGTCCAGGGGTGCCCCGGTCGGGGCGCGGTTGTCATAGGCCATGGGGGGTATTTCCTCCTCCATGCCTGAAAAACTGCGCAAAATGCGGCGGGTGAGCCATTCCCCGACCGAAAGACCCTCGCGCCGGGCAGCCGCACGGGCAGCTTCCCGCGCCTCTGGCGGGATACCGGCAACATTCCAGGGAAGCTCTGCGCGCATTTCGACTCACTGGCACCACGCACCCGCTATAGAAGGTACCGGGGGCAAGATATAGTGTAAAGGAATGTTGACGATGCGAGCGGCGGGGGCGCCATTTCTGTGTTCAATCATGCACAGATACTTGGACCTATACGCTTAACCGGGTGTTACCGGGCTCCGGTCGCACCGCGCAGGCGCAAGGGGTCTGGCGCGGGCGGTGCGGGCACAGCTGCGGCGGCAGCCGGGCTCTCAAACGGCGTGGCCATGATGGCCGGGCCTTCCGGCTTGGGCGGCGGCAGGCCCAGATCGGTGGAAAACAGCAGGGCGACATAGACCGTGTCGGCATTCACCGCGGCGCCCACCCCGGCATGATCATAGTTGGCGAAAGCCATATTCTCCCGGTGTGGCGTGCTTTTCATCCATTCGTCCAGGAAGCGCTTGGCGAAGTCATTGACCACCACGCCCCCCTGCTTGGTGTAATGCTGCGCCGCAAGATTTTCGCCCAGCAAGCCCTGCCACATCGCATCCTGTTTCATCAGGATGGTGGCGCTGGTGGCGCCGTCAGGCGCGATATGGGCGAGATAGTTCTTGGCGGCCATGTCGGCGGCACGGGCGCGGGCGACCTTGGTCAACCCGGGATCGATCGCCAGCTTCCTGGCCTTGGGATCCAGTCTTTGACGCTGTTCTTCCACCAGGATGGCGATGCGCATCTCCAGCGCCGCCATCTGGCTTTTGGGATCGGGCGGCGCGGGAACTTTTTCCACGGTCGCGCAAGCGCCCAGCACCAGCAAAGCCAAGAAAGAAACAAGGGTGCGCTTGAGCATCAGACGGGCAGTATCTCGAACAGGCCGGCCGCGCCCATGCCGCCGCCGATGCACATGGTCACCACGCCGTATTTGGCGCCGCGTCGCCGGCCTTCCAGCAGCAGATGGCCGGTCAGGCGCGCGCCCGTCATGCCATAGGGATGGCCGATCGAAATGGCGCCGCCGTTCACGTTGGTCTTTTCCGGGTCCAGCCCAAGCTTGTCCATGCAATAAAGCGTCTGGCTGGCAAAGGCTTCATTGAGTTCCCACAGGTCGATGTCGCTGACCTTCAGTCCATGGCGCGACAGCAGGCGCGGCACCGCGATCACCGGACCAATGCCCATCTCGTCCGGCTCCACGCCCGCCACCGCGAAGCCGCGGAAGACGCCCAGCGGCCTGATACCTTTTTTCGCCGCCGCATCGCCGCTCATCACCACGCAGGCGCTGGCGCCGTCGGCGAATTGTGAAGCGTTGCCCGCGGTGATGTATTTTCCCTGCGCCACTTGCTGGCCGCCGGCATGCACCGGCCTCAGCGCCGCCAATCCTTCCAGCGTGGTGTCGGCGCGGTTGCACTCATCGCGGTCCACCGTGACATCGACCATGCTTTCGGCGCCGCTGGCTTTGTCCACCTTCTTCATCTTGGTGGCGAGCGGCACGATCTCATCGGCATATTTGCCTGCGGCTTGCGCGAGCGCCGTGCGCTGCTGGCTTTGCAGCGCATACTGGTCCTGGCGCTCGCGGCTGATGCCATAGCGTTCGGCCACGATTTCGGCGGTCTCGATCATGGTCATCCACAGCGCCGGTTTGACGGCGAGCAGATGCTCTTCGGTGAAATTCTTTAGATTGACGCCGCCCATCTGCACCAGCGAGATGGATTCCACGCCCGCGCCGACCGCGACGTCCGTGCCGTCGGTCATGATTTGCTGCGCGGCACAGGCAATCGCATTCAACCCGCTGGAACAATAGCGGTTGATGGTGACGCCGGCGGTGCTGACGGGACATTCCGCCCAGATGGCGCTTTCGCGCGCGATATTGTTGCCGGTGGCGCCTTCGGGAAAGCCGCAACCCATGTAGACGTCTTCCACCTCGCCCGGCGCGATGCCCGCCCGCGCAATGGCGTGTTTGACGGCATGACCGCCCATCACCGCGCCATGTGTCTGGTTGAAGCCGCCGCGTATGGATTTGGCGAGGCCGGTTCGCGCGGTGGAAACGATAACTGCCTGTTTCATGGGAAAAAGCGCCTTTGGTCTGTTGGGCTGACACCAGCGAAGCGGACCGAACCTAGCCCTTCGCCCGTTTGGCTGCCAGTGTCGGGTAGCGCAGCGTGAAGGTGGTGGCTCCGGCCAGCGCCACGACGCTGACGGCGATACTGGCATAAAGCGGCAATTCGGGGGCAAATGTCACCGCGCCGTCTGCGATGGCCATTACCGCGAAGGCGGCGACCCACACGCCCGATACAAGATAATTGACCTTGAGGAACAGGCTCTGCGGCCAGTCCGCCTCCTTGGGGTCCAGCCGCGCATAATCCACCGAGAAAGGGCGTTTCAGCGCCAGCGGAACCGCCAGCAGAAGGAACAGCGACAGGGCCGCGATAAAGCGCACCGCCGCCAGCGACAGATTGGGATCGAGGAACCCGCGCACCAGGGCCAGCAGGCCGAACAGCACGAGACAGCCGATATCCAGCAGCCGCAGCGAAGGGCTTTCGACGAAATCACGGATGGTGACGACAAAGGCGGCGGCGAACGCCACCCACAGCGCCAAGTCGGCCGAAAGGCGCGACAGCAGCGCAAACAGGATGAAGGGCGCGAAACCGACGATGAGGTTCATGTCGAACTTATAAAAGAAAAGGCCAGATAAAGGAAAAGGCCGGCGCGCGTTCGCGCGCCGGCCTTTATCTGACGCTTCTTACTGCGCGGCGGCGGTGGCCGGCGTGGCCTTGGCCTTGGCGTGATAGCTCCACAGACGCACCACGCGGGCCGAAGCCGGGCTCGGCGCCTTGATGGCGTCGAAGGTGGCGGCGGCTTCGCTGGCCTTGCCCTGCGCGAGCTGGGACATGCCGATCACCATTTCGGCTTCGGTCGGGTCCTTGGCGCCGCCCTTGGTCTTTGCCAAGTTCGCGGCGGCTTCGGCTTCGGCATACATGCCGTAGCCATACAGCGCCTGGGCCAGCTTGACGTTATATTCGCCGCCCTGCTTGGGCCCCGCCGCGATCTGCTCCGGGATGGACTTGCGATCGGCGCCCATGCGCGCGTCCGGCGCCGGGCCGCCCGACTTCTGGGCCTGTTCGGCATCGCCATAGAAGCCCTGCTTGTTGGCATTGGAGCCGACCAGCTGCATGTCGGTGGGCTGCATCGGCGCCTTGGTCGAGAACATCAGGCGGCCGAGATAGACATAGTCGATGTCGCGCATGCCCTTGACGCCCAGCGACACGCCCAGGAACTGCGCCCAATCCTTGGGATCGTCATAGGTGGCGACCATCTGCTCCAGGGTCTGCTCGGCAGCGCCCTGGTTGTTCATCTGGACTTGCGCGCTCATGATGATTTCAAAGTCGGTGCGCTGGGGCAGTTTGCCCGCGGCCTTGGCGGCGGCGATGTTCTTCTGCGCCAGTTCCATCGCGCCGGCAAAGTCCTTGCCCAGATACAGGGCCTGCGCCGCCATCGCCAGGACGCTTTCGTCCGGCGGTGGCGTGGTGGTCTGTATCAGTTTGGCGTACTTGGCGGCCTTGTCGTAATGCTTGGCGGTCAGCGCCAGCTGCAGGCCAGCGGTGTAGACCATGGGCTTTTCATCTTCGGGGATGATCGCCGGATCCATGTCGGCGGCGGCTTCGCCTTCCACAGTGGCGGCGGCCATGTCCTTGTTCTGCACGTTCAGAGACATGGCATAGCGGGTGATCTGCAGATCGTCATAAGGCGTACGGCCGGAAACCGCGCGCGCCTTGGTGATGGCGGCCAGGGCAGCGGGGTAATCCGCTTTCTTGGAAGCCGTCTGCGCTTCGACCAGCGCCTTCTGGACAGCGACAGTCAACCTGGGCTTGGGCGCCGGCTTCTGGGCATAGGCGGTGCCCATGACGCCGAACACGAAGAGCGCCGTCAGGGCGGCGCGAACCGATTTGCTGATCATTGAAAAGTCGTCCCTTTGTAAACCGGCCAGAACGGCCGAGAAGAAGCCCCTGTTGAGGTGCAGTATGAGCCTATTTGCTACTTTACTGTGGCGAAGCGCTGTTTCCAATAAGGCGGAACTTATGCTGCATCGCAGCAAAGCCCGCCTCCGGGGAGCGGCGGTGTAATACCTTGTTTACCATGCGGTGTCAGCGTGTTCCCAAGGCTCGGGCACCGGCAAAATGGCGCAGCATCTCTTTCGTCTGGACGGCAGGACCGCCTTTGTTTCGGGTGGCCGCGGCCATCTGGGCCGGGCCATGGTCCAGGCCCTGTGCGAAGCGGGCGCTCATGTCATCGTCAATGGCCGCGACGATGCCGCGCTGGCCGCATTTGAGGCCGAGCTGAAACAGCAGAAATTCTCCGTCTCCCGGGCCGCTTTCGATGTCGCGGACGCGGGCGCCGCGCGCGCTTTCTTCGCCGGCCTGACGCGCCTGGACATCCTGGTCAACAATGCGGTGGCGATGCAGGTGAAAAGCTTTGCAAGCCTGAGCGCCGAAGACTTCGCCGCCACCTATGCCAGCAGCGTCACCGCCGCGTTTGAAGCGGTGCGCGCCGCGCTGCCCGCGCTGAAAGCCGGCGCGGCGGCGGCAGGCGAAGCCAGCGTCATCAACATCGCCTCCATGTATGGCCAGGTTTCGCCCGATCGCCGGTTGTATGACGACCCGGCGCTGCAAAGTCCTTTTCATTATGGGCCCGCCAAGGCGGGCCTGCTTCAGCTGACCCGCCATCTTGCCGGCGAGCTGGGCGGGGAAAACATCCGCGTCAATGCCCTGGTGCCCGGACCGTTTCCCGCCAAGGCGGCGCCCGAATTCGCGCAAGCCCTGGGCGCACGCACCATGCTGGGGCGGCTGGGCAGGGCAGAGGAAATCGCCGGGCCTCTGCTGTTCCTGGCGTCGCCGGCTTCCAGCTTCGTGACCGGAACGGCCCTCAATGTCGATGGCGGCTGGACCGCCTGGTGAGGTAAACCATGCAGATGGCGTTCCTGTCGTCCTTCCGCATCGGTCAGCAAACCGTCTATCCCGAAGAGCTGCTGGAGCGGCTCAAAAGCTTTGCCTTGCTCGAGGATGTCGGCGATGGCGCGCTGCGCAATCTGCTGGCCGAAGCCAACTGGTTCGCGCTGCCCGGCGGCACGCTGCTGGAGCGCGGCGGCGAGAACAATGCGGCCCTGTTCCTGGTCGTGACCGGCAGCCTGGGCGTATTCGTCTGCGACGAGCAGGGCCAGCGCCATATGGTGGCGCTAGTCCCGGCCGGTGAGACGGTCGGCGAAATGTCCCTGATCCAGCCCAGCGGGGATCATTCCGCCCAGCTGGTGGCGCTGCGCGACACCGAACTGCTGCGCATCAGCCCCGATGGCTTCGAAGCATTGGTGGGCCGCCATCCCCGCGTGATGATGAATCTGATGCAGATGCTGGTGAAGCGTCTGAAGGACGCCAATCGCGGACGCGACAAGCCGCGGCCCAAGACATTCGCCATCGTGCCGCTGCAGGAAGGCCTGGCCGAAGCCCCCATCGCCCACCGCCTGGCCCAGGCGCTGGGCCAGATGGGAAGCCGCGCGGCGGTGCTGGATATCGCGGCGTCCGAACAGACGGCGGAATGGTTCAATACCTTCGAAGCCACCCATGACGTGGTGTTCTATCGCGGCGATGCGCCGGAAAGCTCCTGGACCAACCAGTGCCTGCGTCAGGCCGACCGCATTTACCTCCTGGCGCGCGCCGACCGCGCGCTGCCGCTGGCCCCGCTGGACCTGCCGGCCTTCAAGGCGCGCGCCTCGGGCCTGCCGGAACTCCTGCTGCTGCATCCCGACGGCGCCTCTGCTGTGCTGCCTGAGCATTTCTCCACCCGCAGCGGTCTCTTTTCCAACCATCACCATCTGCGGGCGGGTCATCCCGGCGATATTGCGCGGGTGGCGCGCTTCATCGCCGGGCGCGCGGTGGGTCTGGTGCTGGCCGGCGGCGGCGCGCGCGGCTTTGCCCATATCGGCATCATCCGGGCGCTGAAAGAGGCCGGCGTGCCGTTCGATCAGCTGGGCGGCACCTCGATGGGGGCCATCATCGCCGCGGGGCTGGCGCATGAATGGGGTCTGGAGGAATTGCGCGAGCGCATGCGCGCGGTGTTCGTAAATGACAATCCCTTGTCGGACTTCACCCTGCCGCTGATCGCGCTGGTGCGGGGCAAGAAGGTGTCGGCCAAGCTGCGCGAGCATTTCGGCGAGATCTGCATCGAGGAGTTGCCGCTGCCATTTTTCGCGGTGTCGTCGGATCTCACCACGGGACGCATCCATATCCACCGCGAGGGCGTGCTGTGGCGGGCCTTGCGCGCCAGCGTGGCGCTTCCGGGTATCCTGCCCCCCGTAACCCATCACGGCCATCTTCTGGTGGATGGGGGCGTGATGAACAACCTGCCGGTGGATGTGATGCGCGAACAGTCCATGGGTGCCGGTCCCATCATTGCCTGTGACGTCACCGGCGAGGTGGACCTGCAAGCGCAGGACCCGCGTTATGGCGAGCGTCCCTGGTGGTGGCTTCTGGGCCAGCGCATGCAGGGCAATCCCAGCATCGTTTCTATCCTGATGCGTTCGGGCACCGTCGGATCGGAAGCCCAGCGTCGGGTGGTGCGCGAACAGTGCGATTTCCTGATCGAACCGCCAATGCCTGACATCGGGCTGCGCGAGTGGAAGAAATTCGACCAGGCCATACAGGAAGGCTATGACGCGGCCCGCGCCTGTATCGACAAGAACGGCATCCCGCTGACGCATGTCGTATCGGAAGGTCCGGGCATGCCCCTGCCGCACGCGGCGGTGGTGCCCTAGCTCAGCCCCACCAGCTTTCGCCGGTCGCCATGCTGGCGCGGACAAAGTCTGGATCAGGTTCCGCGCCCAGCCCCGGCAGCTTCGACACCGTCATCTTGCCGTTCTTGACCACCAGCGGATTGGTCTTGGCCCATTTCAGCCCGGTGGCGCGGCGCGAACATTCGATGCGCGGACAGTTGAACAGGGCCGCCGCAAGCTGCTGCGACGCCAAATTGAGGAACAGCCCGCTGACATTGTGCAGGGCGATGGGAATGCGCCAGCGCGCGGCGGTGTCGGCGATCATCTTGGTGCCGGAGATGCCGCCGGAATTGATGATGTCGGGCTGGAAAATGTCCACCGCCTGGTTCTCCAGGAAGGGAATGGCCCATTCCGCCAGTTCCATATTCTCGCCGGTCATCAGCGGCACGGTGGTGGCGCGGCGTAGCGCGTTCCACCCTTCCGACCAGCCCGGCTGCAGCGCGTCTTCGAAATAGAGCGGCCTGATGGGTTCGATGGCACGCGCGATGCCGATGGCGCTGGGCACGTCGAACTCGCAATGGCAATGCACCAGTATGTCGATGTCGTCGCCCAGCGCCTCGCGCGCCAGCCCATAGGCGCGCGCCATCTTGGCGAACTCCTGCGGCCCCAGGCTCGGGGTATATTGCTGCATCGGAACGCCCAGCACGTGATGGGTGTCGACCTTGAAGGCCTTGAAGCCGTGCGGATCGGCTTTCAGTTCCGCGGCGCGGGCTTGCCATGCGCCCTTGTCCAGGAAATCCCCGCCGGGGCAGTGGGAGTAAAGCTCGATCTCGTCGCGGAAATTTCCGCCCAGCAGTTTTGACACCGGCTGGTTCAGCAGCTTGCCCGCCAGGTCCCACAGCGCCATGTCGATGCCGCTGAGCACACGGATGGCGCGGTCGCGCTGCTCATAGGCATAGAACATGTTGTGGAAGTGGACCTGAATCGCCAGCGGGTCCTTGCCGATCAGCCCCAGATGCGGCAGTCGTCCCTCACCATTGTAATTGGCGATGACCCGCCGCGCGACCGGTCCGTCGGCGCCGCATTCCCCATAGCCGCTAATGCCGGCATCGGTATCGATGCGGATCAGTGATTGCTGCTTGATCAGGGTGCTGCCGGGGTCCTTGAGCCCGATCGCCTTGATGCCGGTGATCGTGACCAGCCCGCGGCTGGGCTGGGCCAGCGCGTTCAGTGGCGCGAACAGCGCGGCTGCGGGCAGGGCGGCGGCATATTTGAGAAAGTCGCGGCGTTGCATCATGTGGCTCCTCAGCGGTCGCGCAGGCCAATGCCCAGGGGTGCGGTGTTGCGCAGCGCCAGGATGCGCGCCGGCGTGTCCTTGGCGTTGTAGAAGCCGACCGTCGCATTGGCGCGATAGAAATAGGCGTCGCCCGGCTTGGCCGGATACTTGCCTTCGATGCCGTTCACGCCGCTGCCCGCCACCATCTCGCCGCTGCCATCCAGCAGCAGGTAGATTTCTTCCTGCAGCTCATGGTGATGCGGCGCATTGGTGCCGCCGGGCGCCAGTTCCAGGATGTAGAGGCTCACCATGGTATGCGCCACCGCCAACCGGTCGCGCTTGCTCGTGGTGTCGCCCATCAGCAGGCGGTAGCGCGCCGAATTGGGATGACCCGCCACTTCGGTGAGTTCTACTTCGGCAATATTGGCCACCGGCATTCTGTCCGGCATCTGGATTTTGGTGCCTTCGGGGATCTTGAAACCGGCGATGACTGCCTTTAGCGGCTTTGCGCCGCCCTGGAAGCCGAACTCCACGCCGGGCGGAATATAGACAAAGTCGTCGGTCTTCACCGGATTGGCCTGGCCATTATAGAGAATGCTGCCTTCGCCTTCGCGTATGACGATCACATTCTCTTCGCGGTCATGTTTGACGCGGGCACTGCCGCCGCCGGGCGTCACGGTCAGTTCGCCGAAGCGCGAAACGCCCTTGAGGATGCCGGAATTGGCATCGCCTTCACCGAACATCGGCCGCCAGGCGGCCGTGGCGCTGCTCAGGCCGGCCTTGGCGGGCGCGACCTGGGGCAGATGGCGGTAAAGGAAGGTGGGATCGACGTGGAAGTCCTGCGCCAGGGCCGGCGCGGCCAATATCAATGCCAGCGCCATCCAGATATATCGCATGCGATCCCCACCCTTGTTCTTGTTGGGATCAAGGCTAGCGGTCTTGCGGCCATGCGGCTAGAGGCGGCTCAGATCGAGTTGTCGATCATGTTGCTGCGGTCTTCCGGCAGCAACTGGCGTTTGAGCAGATCGTAGCGCCGCCCGTCCGGCCCGGTGAGGATGGCGCTGTCCAGGCCTGGCCCGCCAAGACCGGTATGGCCGCTCACGGCCAACTGGCCCTGGCCCTTGGGGCCTTCCAGAGTCACGACATAGGCATTGTCCGCCCGGCCCGGCATCCAGGAGAAGTAATTGCCGTCCACGCCGGTGATCACCGCGCCCTTGCCCAGCACCTGTTGCGCCATGCCATCCTCGCGCACCAGCTCGCCCACCAGCCGCAGCACCGGATCGCGCTTGTAGCCGTCCCACAAAAACCAGGCGCCATAGCCGCCCGCCAGCAGCACGGGTGTGGCCAGCAGCAAGAGCGCGATCAGGCAACCCCACAGACAGCCATTCCTGCGCCGCGGGGGCTGCGCGTAAGGCGAAGACGGCGATGCGGGGGCGGGCATGACCATGGCGCCAGCAGATCACAGCGACTAGATTGCCGCCAGAGGTGATCTATGCCCATTGATTATGACGACATGATGCAGTCCGGTGCGGCGGGGTTGGTGTCGCGCTATGACGAGAAAGACGTGATGCTCTACGCCCTGGGCGTGGGTTTCGGGCGCGATCCGCTGGACGAAAAGGAACTCCCCTTCGTCTATGAGAATAATGGGCTGAAGGTGGTGCCGACTTTCGCCAGCGTGATCAATCGCGGCGAAGCGCCGCCGCAGCAGCAGCGCATGCCGCAAAA
>JBBSKJ010000045.1:0-11301 GCA_038256475.1 Micropepsales bacterium
CTGGAAGGTGATGGCGACAGTGATCTCACAACCGTTCACCGGCGTGGGCTCATTGACGGGGACGCCGGAGACGAAGTCCTCCAGCACCGGCTTGTCGGGCGCCAGGGCGGCGTCGAAAACAATATTGGCGCTGCGGCAGAAATTGTCGTGCTGGCCGGGCTTGGTGCGGCGCAGATCGGCATTGGCGATGGCGCGGGTTTTGTAGGAGTCATACTCGCGGTTGCCCTTGGCGTTGCCGTGGAGCCGCTTGAACATCCGCAGCATCACCGCGTCGGAAGTGCGCAATTCCTTGCCGAACACGGTCTGGAAGCGGTTGAAATTGGCCACCGCCACCGGACCACAGGCCAAAGCCGCGTCGGTGAGTTCCTGCTGAACCGCTGAGATCTGCACCGCGGAGATTTCCGTCGGCGTGGCGCAATTTCCCCGGCGAGAGGCCTGTGCCTGCGCGGCCGTGGCGCCCACCAGGCTGAGGGCGGTGACACAGGCGCCCAGTTTGACGCCCAGCTTCATGCGTTTCATGCAAACCTCTTCGACAGGCGATTGCGCCCAGTGAACCCAAGCGCGGACCATAAGACACAAAGCCGGGGGCCGCCAAGCTGTTGGGAATAAGGAACTTTGTGGCAGCCCCCGGTACGGCGGAAACACCGGCCCTCCCGCGCGTTGTCTGTGTCATGCGCCGGGTCCTGTTTTTCGCTGCCGCTGCCGTCTTTGCCGGGGTGGTGCCGTCACACGCCTTTGCCAAGCCAGATTTCAACGCACCCCATCCGGTGCCGCATGTGCGCGAGGCAGGCCTGGCTCCCAGCCAGCCCTACGCCATGAATTATACCGACCAGATGGCGCAAAGCCTGGGGGTGAAGGACGGGCAATGGGAGGCCTTCCAATCAAGGGACCCCCTCATGCCAAGCTTGAACGGCGGCATGGGCAGTGGCGGGCAACCCATGCTCAAGCTGCAATGGCGCCCCTGAAGGTTCTTAGCCTTTCTCATTCCCTCCCATTCTAGTATCTGTGCGCCCAGCTTTTTCGGGTGACACATGGCCTATAAAATCGCGGTGATCGGGGCGACCGGCAATGTCGGCCGTGAAATGCTCAAGACCCTGATCCAGCGCGAGTTTCCCATCTCCGAAGTCGTCGCCCTGGCCTCCACCCGCTCGATCGGCACCGAAGTCTCGTTCGGCGACGGCACCCTGAAGGTGAAGGCGCTGGAATATTATGACTTCAAGGGCACCGACATCGCCCTGATGAGCGCGGGGGGCAAGATCGCCAAGGAATGGGCGCCCAAGATCGCCGCCCAGGGCTGCCTGGTGATCGACAATTCCAGCGCCTGGCGCATGGACCGGCAGGTGCCGCTGGTGGTGCCGGAAGTGAACCCCGACGCGCTGAACGATATTCCCAAGGGCATCATCGCCAATCCCAACTGCTCCACCGCCCAGCTGGTGGTCGCGTTAAAGCCGCTGCACGATCTTTTCACCATCAAGCGGGTGGTGGTTTCGACCTATCAGTCGGTTTCGGGCGCCGGCAAGGAAGGCATGGACGAGCTGTTCAGCCAGACCCGCGCCGTGTTCGTCGCCGACCCGATCGCGCCGGGAAAGTTCACCAAGCAGATCGCCTTCAACGTGATCCCGCATATCGACGTCTTCCTGGATTCCGGCGTCACCAAGGAGGAATGGAAGATGGCGGTCGAGACCCAGAAGATTCTGGACCCCGACATCCAGGTCACCGCCACCTGCGTGCGGGTGCCCGTGTTCCTGGGTCACAGCGAGGCGGTGAACATCGAATTCGAAAAGCCCGTCACGGCCGAACAGGCCCGCGCCGCCTTGCGCGCCGCGCCCGGAATACTGGTGGTGGATAAGCGCGAGGATGGCGGCTATGTCACGCCCATCGAATGCGCCGGCGAGGACGCCACCTTCGTCAGCCGCATCCGCAAGGATCCCACCGTGGAGAACGGCCTCAATCTCTGGATCGTCTCCGACAATCTGCGCAAGGGCGCCGCGCTCAACGCGGTGCAGATCGCCGAATCTCTCGTCAACCGCAACTTACTGAGGGCTGCATAATGCCGAAGGCTTACTGGATCGCTCGCGTCGATGTTCACGACCCCGAGACCTACAAATCCTATGTTGAAACCGCCAAGCCGGCTTTCGAACGCTATAAGGCCAAGTTCCTGGCGCGCGGCGGCAAGACCGAAGTGCTGGAAGGCGCCGCCCGTGCCCGCAACGTGGTGATCGAGTTCGCCTCGCTGCAGGACGCGCATGATTGCTACCATTCGCCGGAATACACCAAGGCGCGCGAATTTCGCGACAAGGCCGGCAAGGGCGAATTCATCCTGGTCGAAGGCGCCGAATAGTTGCACCGCGCCCGGCGCAGCCTTCTTTATGTGCCGGCGGACAGGCCCCGCGCGCTGGAAAAGGCGCGCACCCTGGAGGCCGATGGCATCATCATCGACCTGGAGGATGCGGTCGCGCCCGATGCCAAGGGGCGCGCCCGTGACGCCGCCTGCGCGGCCATCGAAAGCCTTCGCCCGCGCGAGGTGATCGTGCGGATCAATGCCTTGTCGACGCCGTGGGGGCGTGACGACCTGGCGGCCGTGAAACAGGCCAAACCCGACGCGATTGCACTGCCGAAGGTCCGCGATGCCGAAGAGGCAATCGCGGCCCGGGCCGCTGCCGGCGGTGTTCCTTTATGGGCGATGATCGAAAGCCCCCGCGCCGTGCTGAATGCCGCAGAAATCGCGAATGCGGGCGTGGCGGCGCTGATCCTGGGCAGCAACGATCTTGTCAAGGATATGGACGCGCGCCACATGCCGGGCCGCGCCAATCTCACCGCCGCCATGTCGATATGCGTGATGGCGGCCCGGGCCGCCGGCATCGCGGTGCTGGACGGGGTGCATAACGATCTTGCCGACCAGGACGGCTTTCTCGCCGCCTGCCGGCAGGCCCGCGACTTCGGCTTTGACGGCAAGACCCTGATCCATCCGGACCAGATCGCGCCCTGCAATGCCGCCTTCACGCCGTCGCGCGAAGAGATCGCGGCGGCGAGGGCTGTGATCGAAGCCTTTGCCGCCAATCCCGGCGCCGGGGTGATCGCGCTGGATGGCCGCATGATCGAGCGGCTGGATCTGCAGATCGCCGAACGCACGCTCTCCCGCGCGCCATGACCCTGCTGAATGATTATCGCGCCGCGGTTCTCAAGGGCGAGCTGAAGCCCGATCCCGCGCAGGACAATGCGGTGCGCCAGCTTCAGGCGGTGAGCGACAAGCTGGTTGAGAAACGTGGTTTTTCCCTGTTCCGCAAGGCGCCGCTAAAATTCCTTGGGCGGCATTCGCCGCCCGGGGCTCCGCGCGGGCTTTACATCTGGGGTGATGTCGGGCGCGGCAAGACCCTGCTGATGGATATGTTCTTTGACGCAGCGCTTGTGGCGAAGAAGCGGCGCGCCCATTTCAACAGCTTCATGGTGGATGTGCATGCCCGCATCCATGCCCAGCGCCAAAAGGCCGGCAGCGACGATCCCATTCCGCCGGTGGCCAGGAGCATCGCGGGGGAAGCACGGCTGCTGTGCTTTGACGAATTCCAGGTCACCGACGTGGCCGATGCCATGATCCTGGGCCGGCTGTTCGACCGGCTATTTGCCGAAGGCGTCACCATTATCGCCACCAGCAACACTCCGCCGGACCGGCTGTATGAGGGCGGCCTTAACCGCCCGCTCTTCGCGCCGTTCATCGAAGAGATCAAGCGGCGGCTGGATGTGGTGGAGCTGAACGGGCCGACCGATTATCGGCTGCAGCGTATCGCCGGCCTCAATGTCTATCTGACCCCGCTCTCGCGCGAGGCTGATGCGGCGATGGATGCCGCCTGGCAGCGGCTGACCGACAGCAGACGGGGCAAATCCGTATCCCTGACGCTGCTGGGCCGCACCCTTGTTGTTCCTCAGGCAGCGCGCGGTGTGGCGCGGTTCGCCTTTGACGAACTCTGTGACCGCCCGCTTGCGGCGGCCGACTATCTGGCGCTGGCGCAGGAGTTCCACACCATGCTGATCGACCATATCCCGGTGATGACCGACAATATGCACAATGTGGCGCGGCGCTTCACCTTGCTGATCGACACGCTCTATGACGAAGGCGTCAAGCTGATCTGCTCCGCCGCCGCGCCGCCAAATGACCTTTATCCCGCCGGGATTGCCTCGGACGCCTTTCGCCGCACGGCCTCACGCCTTGCGGAGATGCAATCGGAGGATTATCTGCGACGGGGACACGGTATTCACGGAGCGGCGCCATGATCGCAGACATGTTGTGGGCAAGCGCCTTCGTGCTGACCTGTATCGTCTTTTACCATTATGTCTGGCCGGCCCTGCAGCGCTTCGACAAGGCCAATGTGGCGCGCATCAACCAGCAGGAGCGCGACCAGTTGGATGCCAACGCCCATTTCCGTCACGCCCTGGAAGTGGCGGACGAACAGGTCGAGGCCGTGCAGGAAATCAAGGTCGCGGGCGGCACCCAGTATCTGTTCGAAGCACAGGTCTTCGCCACCCGCGATGAGGCCGAAGACATCCGCGCCCGCCGGGTCGGCGTGGTGGCGCGACGCTTCTATGACGAACTGCCCACAGCGCTGAACACACCCTCCGAGGCGCGCTCGCCGCTGTCAGCCCGCGCACGCGCCAGCAAACGCTGGAAAAGAACCATCCACTGAACTGTCATTCCCGGCCGAGCGCCGCGCTGCGGCGCGAGGGGAAGGGAATCCATGCGGGATGATAAGGCTTGGTCGGCCATCTGGATTCCCTTCCCCTCGCTTTACTGACGCAAAGCTCGGCCGGGAATGACAAGCGGACTTATGCCGCCTCGCCCTTCATCAAGCGCGGCAACTTGCCGACATCGCCGCCGGCATGACGCATAAAGAAGCGCCGCGCCGGGCCGATGGCATCGACGATCCCCAATCCCAGATCGCGCAAATGCCGAAGCGGCATGATGTCGTTGGAGAAAAGCCGGTTAAGGGCATCGGTCGAGGCGGCCAACGCGAAGGAATCAAAGCGCCGCCAGCGCTGATAACGCTTGAGCGTATCCAGCGCGCCGATATCGCGGCCCAGACGGCCCGCATCCAGCAACACTTCCGCCAGCGCCGCGGCGTCCTTCAGGCCCAGATTGAGGCCCTGGCCCGCGATGGGATGGATGCCATGGGCGCAGTCGCCGGCCAGCGCGAAACGCGGCCGCACAAAATCGCGCGCCAGATGGAAGCTCAAGGGATAGGACCAGCGCGGGCCCGCCGCTTTGGTCCGGCCCAGATGGCCGCCGAAACGGCGCGACAGTTCTTGGTTGAAGCCCGCTTCGTCCAAAGCCAGCAAGGCGGGCGCTTTTGTTTTGTCTTCGGTCCATACCAGCGAGGAACGGTTGCCGGTCATGGGCAGGATGGCAAACGGACCTGAAGGCAGGAAATGCTCATAGGCCACGCCATTGTGCGGCTTTTCGTGTTCCACCGTGGCGACGATGCCGGTTTGCGGATAGGACCAGCCCACCACGCCGATGCCTATCTCATTGCGCAGCCGCGATTCGCGCCCATCGGCGGCGACCACAAGCGGCGCGGCGATTTCGCACCCGTCTTCCAGCCGCACGACCGCGCCGCCGCCCTCGGTCACCATGCTCTTCACCGACGTCGGCGCGATCAGTTCCAGATTCGTCTGCGCCGCCACCGCCCGGTGCAGCGCGGCGCGGATATGCCGGTTCTCGGCGATATGGCCGAGGCTCTCCGCGCCAACCTCGGCGGCGTCGAAATGCAGCGAAAAGGGTGAGGCCGGCTTTCCCGCCTGGCCATCGGTGACCAGGATTTCGCGAATCGGCTGGGCGCTCGGGGCCAGCCCCTCCCATACCCCCAACGCGGTCAGCATCCGCACACTGGCATAGGCCAGGGCCGACACCCGGCCATCAAAGTTGGGGTCCAGGATGGTGCTGGCCGGGACCAGGTCGGCGATCACGGTCTTGAACCCGCCCTGGGCCAGCGCCAGGCCAAGCGTCAGCCCGACCATACCACCCCCGGAAATCACCACATCCGCCTGCTTCAAATGCCTGCTCCAATCACGCCCATAACTTAGGCAAAATCGCTTACTTGCATAATTTACAGGCAAAAACCTCTGCCTGTTTTTGAGTCACTGGAAGCCGTTTTTTGACCAAAACGGCTTTGAAATCAAAGTCTTACTGACATTCCCAAGAACTGGCCCGCTTCTTGATAAATCGTTAAGGCCGGACCCTGTGGCCCGGCGCAGGCAAAACCACGGAAGGACGGCAGATGAAGCTTATTACGGCGATCATCAAACCCTTCAAGCTCGATGAAGTGCGCGAGTCTCTCTCGGCGCTCGGCGTTCAGGGCATGACGGTGACTGAGGTCAAGGGCTATGGGCGGCAAAAGGGGCATACGGAAATCTATCGCGGCGCGGAATATGCCGTGAGCTTCCTGCCCAAGCTCAAAATCGAAGTGGCGGTGAAAAGCGAAATGCTGGACGCGGTGATCGATGCGATCACCTCCAAGGCGAAGACCGGCCAGATCGGCGACGGAAAGATTTTCGTCACGCCGCTCGAACAGGTCGTGCGTATCCGCACCGGCGAAACGGATGGTGACGCGCTGTAGGCCGCAACGGCCTTCACGCGTCCATAAAGGGGACTGAAACATGAGAATTGAAAGTTTGAAGAAAGCGGGACACGCGACGCTTGCCGGTCTTGGCATGCTTGCGATGACCGCTGGCATGGCCTGGGCGCAGGAAGCTGCGGCCGCGCCGGTACCGGACAAGGGCGACACCGCCTGGATGCTGGTCTCCACCATCCTGGTGCTGCTGATGATCGTGCCGGGCCTGGCCCTGTTCTATGGCGGCCTGGTCCGTTCCAAGAACATGCTGTCGGTCCTGACGCAGGTTCTAGTGGTCAGCTGCATCGTCATGGTGGTGTGGGTTCTGTGGGGCTATTCGATGGCCTTCACCGATGGCGGCGCGCTCGACGACTATGTCGGCGGCTTCTCCAAGGCGCTGCTGGCGGGTGTCGACACCTCCACCGTGGTCGAGACCTTCTCGCGCGGCGTGGTCATTCCGGAAATCGTCTTTGTGGCGTTCCAGATGACCTTCGCGGCGATCACCACCGCGCTGGTCATTGGCGGTTTCGCGGAGCGCATGAAGTTCAGCGCCATCTGCGTCTTCTCCGTCCTGTGGCCGACCCTGGTCTACTTCCCCATGGCCCACATGGTCTGGTGGTGGCCCGGCCCGGAATTCGCCTCGACCAATTCGGCCGAAGCGACGGTTGCCGGTGCAGGCCTGATCTGGGCTTACGGCGCGCTGGACTTTGCCGGCGGCACCGTGGTGCACATCAATGCCGGTATCGCGGCCCTGGTGGGTGCGATCCTTGTCGGCAAGCGCATCGGCTACAAGCATGAATCCATGGCGCCCCACTCGCTGACGCTGACCATGGTCGGTGCTTCGCTGCTGTGGGTCGGCTGGTTCGGCTTCAATGCTGGCTCCAACATGGAATCCAACGCCTATGCCGGTCTGGCCATGCTCAACACCTTCCTCGCCACCGCGGCGGCGGGTATTGCCTGGCCGGCCTTTGAGTGGATCCTCAAGGGCAAACCGAGCCTGTTGGGCGCGGCTTCGGGTGTCGTTGCCGGTCTGGTCGCGATCACCCCGGCGGCCGGCTTTGCCGGTCCGATGGGCGCCATCGTGCTGGGCCTTGTGGCCAGCCCGATCTGCCTGATCTTCGTCAGCGTGGTGAAGAACAAGCTGGGCTATGACGACAGCCTGGACGTGTTCGGCGTGCATGCCGTCGGCGGCATTGTCGGCGCCATCGGGACCGGCATCGTGGTCGACCCGGCTCTGGGCGGCGCGGGCATCGTGGACTATGCGGCGGGCGGCGCGGCTGTCTATCCGGGTATGGCCACGCAGGTGACGGCGCAGCTCAAGGGCGTGCTGACCACGCTGGTCTGGTCTGGCATCGGCAGCACGATCGTGTTCGGCCTGATCAAGGTGACCATCGGTCTGCGCGTGAAGGAAGAAGTCGAGCGCGAAGGCCTCGACATCGCCGAGCATGGCGAACGTGCCTACAATATGTAAGCAAGCCTGAAGCAATCAGGGGGTGCGGCCCACGCCGCACCCCCTTTTTGTTGTCTGAACAACAAAAACCGGAACGGACAATGCTCAAAAAGATTCAATGCCTGGCCGTGGCTCTTGGTGGCCTTCTCCTCGCCACGCCCGCCATCGCGCAAACCCCCAGCCTGAACAGCGGCGACACCGCCTGGCTTCTCACCTCGGCGGCGCTGGTGCTGCTGATGACGATTCCGGGCCTGGGCCTGTTCTATGGCGGCATGGTGCGCAGGAAGAATGTGCTGGCGACCCTGGCGCAAAGTTTTGCGGCCGCGGCCCTGGTCTCGGTGCTGTGGATGATCGTGGGCTATAGCCTGGCCTTCAAGACCAATTCCAATCCGGCGCTGAACCAGTTTATCGGGGACTTCAGCTATCTCTTCCTGCAGCCGATGAAGGTGGATTCGCTCACCGGCACCATCCCGGAATCGGTCTTTATGCTGTTCCAGATGACCTTCGCGATCATCACCCCGGCGCTGATCGCCGGGGCTTTTGCCGACCGCATGAAGTTCTCCGCCTTCCTGTGGTTCATCGGGTTATGGCTGATCCTGGTCTATTGCCCCATCGCCCATATGGTGTGGGGCGGCGGCATCCTTTTCACCATGGGCGCGCTGGATTATGCCGGCGGCTCGGTGGTGCATCTCAATGCCGGAACCGCGGCGCTGGTGACCTGCCTGGTGCTGGGCAAGCGCATCGGCTACGGCCGCGAAAACATGTCGCCGCACAATCTGGTGCTGTCGGTGATCGGGGCCTCGCTGCTGTGGGTGGGCTGGTTCGGGTTCAATGCCGGATCGGCGCTGTCGTCCGGATTCAATGCCGGCATGGCCGCTGTCGCCACCCAGATCGCCGCCGCCGCCGCGGCGCTGGCCTGGATGCTGGCCGAATGGGCCATCGCCAAGAAGCCGTCGGTGCTGGGCATGATCTCCGGCGCGGTGTCCGGCCTGGTGGCGATCACCCCGGCCTCCGGCTTTGTCGATCCGGTCGGCGCGCTGATCATCGGCCTCACTGCCGGTATAGTCTGTTATGTCGCGGCCGTCTGGATGAAGAAAGCGCTGGGCTATGACGACAGCCTGGACGCCTGGGGCGTGCACGGCGTGGGCGGCGCGCTGGGCGCGATCATGACCGGTGCCTTCGCCAGCAGCGCCGTCAATCCGGCGGGCAAGGGCTGGATCAATGACGGCAATATCGGACAGATGCTCATCCAGCTCTATGACGTCGGCATCACCTTCGTCTATTGCGCGGTGGTCACCTTCATCATCCTCAAGGTGGTCGACATGATCATCGGCCTGCGCGTCTCACCCGAAGTCGAGGTCGAAGGCCTGGATATCAACCTGCACGGTGAGACCGTCCATCACTGAACCGGTGTTCCGTCCCCAACTTGGGCGCCATTCGCCAGGGTGGCGCCCATTTTTGTTTATCTCTACATTCCTGCACCGCCTCGCCTTCGGGAGTGTCCTTGTCTTTCAACGGCCGCCTTGCCGCCCTGCCGCCCGGGCCTTTCGCCCGGCTGGCGACGCTTTTGGGCGATGTGAAACCGGGCAAAGAACCGATCACCCTGGCGATTGGCGATCCCAGCGGCACGGTCCCTCCGTTCGTGCGCGCGGCGCTGGATGACAGCACCGCCAGCTTTGGAAATTATCCCGCCATCCAGGGCACGCAGGACTGGCGCAATGCGGCGAGCGAATGGCTGAACCGCCGCTTCGCCCTGAACGGCGCGATCGATCCGGAAAAACATGTGCTGCCGCTGAACGGCACCCGCGAGGGCCTGTTCTCGGTGCTGTTTCCCTTCATGCCCGAAAGCAAAGGCGGCGGGCGCCCGATCGTGGCGATGCCCAATCCCTTTTATCAATGTTATGCGGCAGCCGTGCTGGCCTCGGGCGCCGAGCCGCTCTATGTGCCCGTGTTGAAAGAAAACGGCTTCCTGCCCGATTTCGCCGGCCTGCCCAAAGCGACTCTGGAACGGCTGACGGCGATTTACATCTGCTCGCCGTCCAATCCCGAAGGCGCGGTGGCGGATGAGGCCTATTGGAAGGCGCTGTTCAGTCTTGCCGAGCGCCACGATTTCTTCGTGCTGGCGGACGAATGCTATGCCGATATCTGGTTCGACCAGCCGCCCACCTGCGCCCTGCCCACGCGTCTGGCCCAAAGCGGCGGCTTTAAAAACCTTTTGAGCTTCCACTCCCTGTCCAAACGCTCGGGCCTGCCCGGCCTGCGCTCCGGCATGGTGGCGGGCTGTCCCGGCCTGATCGAGAAGTTCCGCGCCTTCCGCAATGTCGCCGGCCCCACCGTGCCCGGCCCGGTGCAGGCCGCCTCGTCCGCCGCCTGGCGCGACGAAGCCCATGTCACCGCGAACCGGCTGGCCTATGCCGACAAGATGGCGGCGGCCCAGACCATTCTGGGCGCGCGCATGACCCGTCCGGGCGGCGGCTTCTTCCTCTGGCTGGAGGTCGGCAATGGCGAGGAATTCGCGCTTCGGGCCTGGCGGGATCAGGGGGTGCGGTTGCTGCCCGGCGCCTATATGGGAAGGGACGTTTTTGATGGTCGCGCCGGACAGGCCCTCGCTGACGCTCGGGTTGCCGGTCGCGCCGATCTCTCAGAAAAACCCCAGTCAAACCCTGGCTTTTCCTACGTCCGGGTGGCGCTTGTTAATGACTTATCAACCATTAAGACCGCACTCGAAAGACTGAGAGAAATTCTCTAGCGGCCGCCCCGCAGAAAGCAGGGCGATAGGGGACAAAATGGCCCAATCCAGAATGATCGGTGGCGTCTACCACCCGCGCGCCAAGGGCGGCGCCATGAGCGACGCCCTGGCCGATGCCAAGCGCGCCATGCACCGGCTGACCCGCATGCTGGCGATGCGCGGCGCGGGCCTGGTGCTGGTGCTGGCTGCGACGGCGGCCCTGGTGGCGCTGGCCAGCTATTCCTCCGGCGATGCCAGCCTCAACAACGCCAATGTGCGCGACGTTTCCAACTGGCTGGGCCCCCTGGGCGCGGTGGCCGCGGACCTGATGCTGCAGATTTTCGGGCTGGCGGCGGTCGCCTTCCTGGCGCCGCTGTTTGTCTGGGGCGCGCGCGCCCTGCGCGGCAAATCCTTGAAGTACGCGATGTGGCGGCTGGTTGCCTGGCCGCTGGGTACCATGACGGTGGCGGCGGGCCTGGGCCTGTTTGCGCGCCCTGCCACTCTTCCCGCCGGCGCCGGCGGCA
>JBBSKJ010000046.1:0-11257 GCA_038256475.1 Micropepsales bacterium
CGCGAGCCGACGGTGAAAGACGATCTCAAGGCGGCCTTTGCCGCCGCCAACCGCACCGCGACGGTCGAGGTCTATCCGGCTGACCATGGCTGGTGCGTCAAGGGCAGCGCCGTCTACAACGAAGCCGAGGCCGAACGGGCCTGGGCCGCGCTCAGCGCGATGTACAAGACCCAACTGGCCTGACCAAGGAGCCGGTCAGGGCGTTGGTTTTCCGGTGGCTTCGATCAGCAGGCGGACGAATTCCTTCATCTGGGGGCCGTCGATCCAGCGCACCACCGCCACGATGTCATGCTGATAGTCGATATAGATGATATTGGCGCCATCGCCATTGAAGGAAACGCTGTCTTCGCGCGCCGCCGGATACAGCTTCTTGCCGGTGTTGAGATACCAATTGCAAAAGCCGTAACCCGGATTGGGTCCGGTGGGCGTGCGCGCCATCTTCACCCAGGCGTCCGACAGCACGGTCTTGCCGTTCCACTTGCCGTTGGCCAGCCCCAACAGGCCCAACCGCGCCTGATCGCGCGCCGACAGGAACATGCCGCCGCCCCAATGGCCGCCGCCGCTCACCACCTTGACGCGCTTGCCGTCGATGGTGGTCCAGCTGTTGTCATAGCCTTCCCAATGCCAGGTGTCGGACATGCCGATCGGATCGGCGATGGTTTCCTTCATCACTTCGGGCAGGGGGCGCTTCCACAAATGGGTCAGGGCCAGCGCCAGCGCATTCACCCGCACATCGTTATATTTCCAGGCCTTGCCCACCGGCGGCGGGCCCTTGGCCAATTCGCTCCATGGCTTGCCGGCTTCAGGGCGGTCCGCCCACCAGGGTTTGCCCCACAGGGTGCCGATCCAGCCCGATTGCTGGCGCAGCATGTCGTTCCAGGTCACGGGCTGGTTATGCGCCAGCATGTAATCGGGGGTGGGGCGCACATAATCGATCACCCGGTCGTTGACGCTCTTGATCATGCCCTTATCAAAAGCCACGCCCGCGACCGAAGACAGGAAGGTCTTGGTCACCGAGAAGGTCATGTCGACCTCGCGGGTCTTGCCCCATTCGGCCACGATATAGCCGCCCTTGATGATGATGCCGTTGGGGGGCGCATGCGCTTTCAAGGGGCCGATGGGCGAGCTGTAAGGTTCGTTGTTGCCGGCATATTTCAGCGGGATGGAAAGGCGCAGGTCGCGTATGTCCACCTTGGCGGCCAGTTCGGGCGGGTATTTCTGTTCGGCGGAAACCGCGAAATCGATCGCGGCCTTCAGCTTGGCGGGATCGAACCCCGCTTGCGCCGGGGTGCGGGTGGCCCAGCCATCGCCTTTTGGCGGAAAATAGTCGACGGCGAAGGCCGGCGTCGTCAGCAGTGCCGCGCCCAACAGGGCGCCGATCCATCTGGCCTTCATGTCCCCACCCCTTTTTCAAAAATCCTATGGGCGGGGCAAAGGGAATACAAGCGGACCGAAAATAGCCGGCTAAAACGGCAAGCTGTTCCGGTTAACGACCGATCTCAGGACCAGACTGGAGGAAAACCGGGATACGCCGGGCAGCCGTCGCAATGCGGTTGCGTAAAGCCTTTCCAGCCCTTCCAGATCCATGACAGCGACGCGAAGCAAATAGTCTGGCGTTCCTGTCAGCAAGTGACATTCCAGAACTTCAGGAATTTTGGCGACTGCCTTTTCAAATTTCATCACCTCATCGTCAGACTGGTTTGCCAGGCCTATCGAGATGATGGCCGTCAGATTCAGTCCGACTGCTGCTGGCTTGATGCGCACCGTGTAGTTTTCGATTACGCCGCTTTCCTCCAGTTTCTTGAGACGGCGAAAACACGCTGATTCCGACACGTCTGCCACGGCTGCCAATTGGGCATTGGTCGCCCGTCCATTGCGCAGCAACTCGCGAAGAATGGCACGATCGCTTGGCTCAAGTGCGACTGGAGAATTATTTCGATTTTTGATACTTTTTGCCATTGTCTTTCCGGTCTTCGGCCCATTTTGTCTATTCTGCGGTGAAAAAACCCACTCCTCAAGGGATAATCTGGCTGGCGTCGAGTCTCGCGATGCTGGAGCACAAAGGCCAATTGGCGGACTTTTCATCAAGCTAAATCGGCTGCGGAATTTAGAAACGTCCAATGCTTGGTTTCAACACTGACTATCAGGAGCCGGAAACGCGCATGTCATTGTCATTCGAGCGTTCGGCGCAGTTGATTGCGCAAGGCGCCAGCCACATTGCCGGCGGCGTCAACAGCAATTTCCGCATCGGCATGGCCGGCGGGCCGCTGGTGTTCCAGCGCGGCGAGGGCGCCTACCTGATCGATGTCGATGGCAACCGCCTGATCGATTATTATTGCGGCATGGGCGCGATGGTGCTCGGCCATAGCCCCAAGGGCGTGCAGGAGGCCGTGAAGGCCCAGGTTGAAAAGGGCATTTTGTATGCCGGCCAGTCGGAAATCGAATTCGAGGCCGCCAAGATTTTGTGCGAACGGATTCCATCGGCTGAGCGCATCCGCTTTGGTTCATCGGGTTCAGAAGTGGCGCAGGCCGCTTTCCGCCTGGCGCGCGCCGCCACCGGCAAGCGCATCATCCTGAAATTCGAAGGCCATTATCATGGTTGGTTCGACAATATCCTGTGGTCCACCGCGCCGGGTGAGAATGCGGCGGGGCCGGAAGATGCGCCGGTGCTGGTGGCGGGCAGCAAGGGCCAGGACCTGATCGATGCCGCCGGGCTGGACGTGATCGGCTGGAATGATCTTGGCAAGCTGGAAGCGCGGCTGGCCAAGGGCGATATCGCCGGCGTGATCATGGAGCCCGCCATGTGCAACCAGGGCGCGATCCCGCCGGCGTCCGGTTATCTGGCAGGCGCGCAGGCCGCCTGCCGCAAGCATGGCGCCATCCTGATTTTCGACGAAGTGATCACCGGCTTCCGCTTGGGTCGTAACAGCGCGCAGGGCCGGTACGGCGTGACGCCCGATCTTTCGATTTTCGCCAAGGCCATCGCCAATGGCTTTCCGGTGGCCGCCCTGGTGGGGCGCGCCGATCTGTTGGATATGTTCGTGACTGGCGGCGTGCTGCATGGCGGCACTTTTAACGCCCAGCCGGTAACCATGGCGGCGATGGTGGCGACGCAAAAGGGGCTGACGCCCGAGCATTACGAGCAAAGCTCCAAACGCGGCGTCCGCTTGCGCGACGGCATCGCGCAGATCCTGAAGGATGCGGGTATCAAGGCGCAGGTCACCGGCTTTGAGCTGATGTTCCATGTCGGCTTCGGACTGGACGCGCCGGCAAAGAATTATCGCGACCTGCTGAACAGCGACAAGGCGCTGTATGTGAAATTCGCCCATGCGCTGCTGAAGCGCGGGGTGCGCGTTCTGGAGCGCGGCGCCTGGTTCGTGTCGTCGGAACATGACGATGCGGTGGTGGATGCCACGCTGGACGCGGTGCGTGGCGCGGCGCCAGAAATCCGATAAAGAGATCGCTTAGGCCTTTGCCCGGGCGCCTTTGTGCTTGAACAGCAGATAGGTGAGGGCGTGGGCGGTGGATGATGCCAGCAGCGCCAGGCCGAAGGCCGTCCACACACCGGTGATCGCCAGCAGGATATAAAGTGAAAAGCAGAACGCGCCGATCGAGGCGATGCCCATGGACATGCCGGCCACGGCTTCGCGCACCGCGCGGCTGCCATACTGGCTGTGGTTGGAAACGGCGATCACCGAGGCGATCACTGGGAAGGTGGAGAACAGGCCCGACCAGCTTGTGCCCAGCGCTTCAGAGAATTGGGTGATCACCAGCGTCAGCACCGCCCCCGCCAGCATGCGCGCCGGCAGGCCCCACCAGACATGCTCGCGCTGTTCGTCCGAGGCCTCGCCGCGGGGATAGGCCAGGAGGGCCACGACAAAGGCCAGTATTGGCAGCAGTCTGGTCCAGACCGAGAGCTGCTGGGCCTCCAGCATCACCATCGCCATGACGGCCCAGACGGCAATCCCAATGGCGATGCACCAGAACCAGTTCAGGACGCGCGAGCACCAGGAATAGGCCATGGCAAAGCTCAGCCAGGCCACCAGCCCGTACCAGGCGCCCAGCGCACTGGCACTGCCGAAGGCCGTGCCATGGTCCAGGGTGATGAACAGCAGCAGCGGCAGCGCCACCGCCGGGAATCCCGACAGCCAGCCCGCCACCCGCGGCCCGTGCAGGCGTTCGATGATGCCCAGCGCCAATACCGCCAGCGGGATGATGATGAGTTTGAGGAGCAGCACTGGGTGGGTCCGTTCAAGGCCAACTTTCTAGGCCCGAAACGGAACGCGCGCCATTGCTGCAATGCCATAGGTGCCATGCTTGCAACCCTTCCGAAAAACCGGGAAGCTTTGAAAAAAGGGCCGTCAATGACCAGGGTTTTCATCGCCGGGATATTCCACGAGACGCATTCCTTCTCGGGCGAAACCACGGGATTTGAAGGCTTTGAGGTTCATCGCGGCAAGGAAATCACCGACCGGCTGGGGGATGCGTCGCAGATAGACGGCTTCCTCAGTGTCGCGGCCCGGGAAGGCTGGGAGGTGGTGCCCAGCGTGATCTATACCGGCGGCGCTTCCGGCACTGTCGACCATGCAGTGTTCGAGAAGTTCTGGGGCGAAGTGAAGCCGGTTCTGGAAGGCGCGCTGGCGCAAGGGCTGGACGCCATCCATCTGTCGCTGCATGGCGCCATGGTGACCAGCAGTTGCGATGATCCCGAAGGCGAGCTGATGGCGCGCATACGCGCCACCCCCGGCGCGGAGAATTTGCCGATATATTGTGTGGGCGATCTGCACGCCACGCTGACGCCGCGGATGGGCGCGCTGTCGGACTGCATGATCTTCTACCGCGAATGTCCCCATACCGACGCCTATGACAGCGCGGTGCTGACCAGCGATCTCCTGGCGCGCTGCCTGAAGACCGGCGTGCGCCCCAAGCATCTGGTGCTGGTGACGCCAATCGTCTGGCCGCCCACCGGCACCGGCACCAAGGATGGACCGATGCGTGCGCTGGAAGATGCGGCGCGGCGCATGGAAAAAGACATTCCCGGCGTGCTGGCGGTCAATATCGTCGGTGGCTATGCCTTTTCCGACGTGCCCAATGCCGGTGTCGCGTTCAGCATCATCACCGAGGGCGATCCTGCGGCGGCGCAGGAAGGCTTGCGCGAACTGGCGCAGATCGCCTGGGACATGCGCGCGGGCGGCATTCCGCCCGAGCATGATTTGGACACGGTGGTGCGCGACTTCAAGGAAAACAACAAATTTGGCGGCAAGGGGCCCGTGCTGCTGGTGGAGCCGGCCGACAATATCGGCGGCGGCGCGCCGGGCGATGGCACCGATGTGATGCGAGCCTTGCTGAAATACAATGTGCAGGGCGCGGGCGTGGCGCTGGCCAATGCCAGGAACGTGGCGGCGCTGAATGATGTGCCTATCGGCGGCAAGGTCACCTTGCCCATCGGCGGCAGCTCGCCGCTCGACCCGGGGCCACTGACCCTGGAAGTCGAACTGGTTTCCAAAAGCGACGGCGTGTTCGAGCTGGAAGACAAGAATTCCCATCTGGTGGGATCGCTGGGCAAGATCATCCGCATGGGGCCCAGCGCGGTGGTCAGGCATAAGGGCCTCACCATCCTGCTCACCAGCAAGGCGCTGCCGCCCTTTGATCTGGGGCAATGGCGCAGCCAGGGCGTCAATCCCGAAGATCTCACCATGATCGGCGTCAAGGCGGCGGTGGGCCACCGTATCGCCTATGGCAAGATCGCGGCGGGCGAATTCACCGTCAGTACGAGCGGGCCTTGCACCTCCGACATCACGCGGCTGCCCTACACCAAGCTGCGGCGTCCGGTTTATCCGCTGGATCGCCTGGAGGCATAATGGAGTTCGACCGCCGCGCGATGCTGGGCGCCGCGGCGGCGGGTATCTTCGCCGGGCCTGCCTGGGCGCAACGTCCGGGCACCACGGCGCGCCAGCGCACCATCAATGCCATGATGACGGATGAGCCGGCGCATCTGAATTATCCGCTGTTCAACACCCGTATCATGCAGGAGATCTGCGGCAATATTAACGAGTCGCTGCTGCTGTTCGACTGGCAGTTCAAGCCGCATCCCAACCTGGCGCGCAGCTTTGAGATGTCGCCGGACGGCATGAGCTATACCTTTCATCTGCGGCCCGATGTGCGCTGGCATGACGGCGTACCCTTCACCGCCCGCGACGTGGCCTTCAGCTGCGGGGTGATGCTGCCCCAGCTCAATCCCCGCAGCCGCAACGCCTTCAGCCATGTGCGCGCAATCAAGGTGATCGACCGCTACACTCTGCGCTTCGAAATGAAGCAGCCGTTCAACGCATTTCTGCTGTCGTTGATGGCGTCCAGCGCACCGATGATGCCGGCGCATATCTTCGAAGGCACCAATTTCCGCACCAACCCCTACAATTTCAAGCCGGTGGGCACTGGGCCTTTCAAGTTCAACCGCTGGGTGCGCGGCCAGTTCATTCATCTGACCCGCAACGAACACTATTGGAAGCCCGGCCAGCCGGGGATGGACGGCATCTATTACCGCGTCTGTCCGACGCCCGAGCAGCGGCTGGTGGCGATGGAATCGGGCGCGGTGGATCTCGCCATGGCCGATGATATCGACACGGTGGTCAATTCGCGGATGATGGCCAATCCCAATGTGGTGGCGCGCGACGATGCCTTTAACGGCACCGGCGAGATCACGGTGCTGGAAATGAATCATCGCCGCTGGCCGTTCAGCGACCGCCGGTTCCGCGCTGCTTTCGTCCATGCCATTGACCGCGAATTTCTGGTCAAGGCGATCAATTTCGGCTTGGGAAAAGTGGCGACAGGTCCGATCCCGTCCAATCTTCCCTATTACGACGACAAGGCGGTGGTGAAATATCCCTTCGACCAGGCGCGCGCCCGCGCCCTGCTGGACGAGATGGGATTGAAACCGGGACGCGGCGGTGTGCGCCATCGCTTCGGCCTGATGATGATCCCCGATGGCGGCGGGCATTGGACGCGCGGGGCGCACTACGTCAAGCAGGCGCTGTCGGAAGTGGGGCTGGAAGTCAGCCTTGAAGCCACCGACTGGCCTACCTTCAGCCGCCGCAGCGGCAACTGGGACTTTGACGTCGACTGCAATTCCTATGGCCAGTATGGCGATCCGGCCATCGGTACCGCGCGCTTCTTTCTGTCGTCCAACATCCGCAAGGGCGTGCCCCAGACCAACATCCAAGGCTACAACAATCCCGAGGTGGACGCGCTGTTCCACAAGGCGGCGGTGGCGGTCGATCCGGCCGAAATCCAGAAACATTATAGCCGGTTGCAGCATGTCCTGACGCGCGACGTCGCCATGTGCTGGCTGTTCGAGCGCCAGCCCATGTTTTTCTACAACAAGCGGCTGAAGGACGTGATCATGGGCCCCAACGGCCCGGCCGACGGTTTTGGTTCGGTCAAGCTGGCATGAACCGGCTGTCCTACATCGGCGCGCGCCTGGTGAAGACGGTGCTGATCACCATCGCGGTGGTGCTGCTGAGCTTTTTCCTGGTGCGGCTGGCGCCGGGCGATACCGCCACGGTGATGGCGGGGCAGGCCGGCTTTGCCGACGAAGCCTTCATGAAATCCTTGCGCGCCGAGTATGGCCTGGACCAGCCGCTGCCGGTGCAATTGTGGAAATATCTCAGCGCGGTGGCGCAAGGCGATCTGGGCATGTCCTTTGTCCGGCGCCAGCCGGTGCTGGACGTGATTCTGGAACGTCTGCCCAACACGCTGTTGCTCAACGCCTTTGCCTTGCTGGTGGCGATCGCGGGTGGTGTGGTGATGGGGATGATGGCGGCGCGCCGTCCGGGGTCCGCGACCGATGCCGCGATGACGGTGCTGAGCATGCTGTTCTACGCCATGCCGCAATTCTGGCTGGGCATGATGGCGATGCTGGTCTTTTCGGTCTGGCTGGGCTGGTTGCCGCCCTTCGGGCTGGAAACCATGGGCGCCGATTATACCGGGGTCGCGCGGCTGGCCGATATCGCCCAGCATATGATCCTGCCGGGCGTCACCTTGGCGCTGTATTTCATGGCCAGTTACGCGCGGCTGACGCGTACCGCCATGATCGAGGTTGCCGATCAGGATTTCGTGAAAACCGCGCGGGCCAAGGGGATCAGCGAAGGTCAGGTGGCCCGCCGCCACATCCTGCGTAATGCCCTGGTGCCGCTGATCACTTTTGCCGGCCTGCAATCCGCCATTTTGGTGGGGGGCAGCGTGCTGGTGGAGAATGTCTTTAGCTGGCCGGGCGTCGGCACGCTGGCCTATGAAGCGGTCACTACCCGCGACAATCCGCTGCTGCTGGGCATCTTCATCGTCACGGCGGTTCTGGTCAGCCTGTTCAACCTGGTGACCGACATTGCCTATTCCATCGCCGATCCCCGGGTGGAGCTGGGGCGATGAGAGACTTCCTGCGGGTGTTCCTCTCAAGACCGATTCCGCTGGTGGGGCTGGTGATCTTTGCTGTGATCGTCGCCCTGGCGCTGCTGGCGCCGCTGCTGTTCGCGCGCGGGCCGTTCACCATTGTCGGCATGCCGCTGCTGCCGCCGGGCGCGCCGGGTCTCTTGGCGGGCAGCGATGTGCTGGGCCGCGACATGGCGGTGGGCCTGGCCTATGGCGCGCGCATTTCACTGCTGGTCGGCATCACCTCGACCCTGTGCGCGGCGGGCATCGGCGTGCTGCTGGGTGCGGTTGCGGGCTATTATGGCGGCTGGCTGGATGACTTGTTGATGCGGGTCACAGAGTTCTTTCAGATCATTCCCAGTTTCGTGCTGCTGATGGTGCTGGTCGCGTTTATGCAACCCAGCCTGAGTTCGACCGTGATCGGCATCGCCCTGATCACCTGGCCGCAGGTGGCGCGGGTGGTGCGCGGCGAATTCCTGAGCCTGCGAGGGCGCGAATTCGTCCAGGCGGCGCGCACCCTTGGCATGGGCGATGTCCGCATTATCTTCACCCAGGTTCTGCCCAATGCCCTGCCGCCGATCATTGTGGTCGGCTCCATGATGGTGGGCAGCGCCATCCTGACCGAGTCGGCGCTGAGCTTTCTGGGACTGGGCGATCCCAATCTTTTGAGCTGGGGCAGCATGATCGGCGGTTCACGCTCGGCCATGTGGGTGGCGTGGTGGACCACGGTGCTGCCGGGCCTGGCGATCATGGTCACGGTGTTGGCGTTGAACTTTATTGGCGACGGGCTGAACGATGCCCTCAATCCAAGGCGCAGGCGCTGATGGGTGAGCCGCTGATTTCCATCCGCGATCTCACCGTGGCCCTGCCGCCGGGCGCTGACCGCGCCCATGCGGTGGAGGGCGTGAGCCTGACGATCAATCCCAACGAAATCCTCTGCATCGTGGGGGAATCCGGTTCGGGCAAATCGCTGACCGCCCATGCCGTGATGGGACTTTTGCCGCGCGGGGTGACGACCAGCGGCGGGCAGATCCTGTTCGGCGGCGCGGATCTTCTGCGCCTCCCGCCCGACAGCATTCGCAGATTGCGCGGGCGTGACATCGCCATGATTTTCCAGGACCCGATGGCGGCGCTCAATCCGGTGGTCACCATCGGCCGCCAGATCACCGAACAGATTCGCGCCCATCGCGCCGTGTCCGAGAAAGAAGCGTTGGGACTGGCCGGCGGCCTGCTGGCCGAAATGGGGCTCGCAGACCCCAAAAGCCTGCTCAAATCCTTTCCGCATCAGCTGTCGGGTGGCCAGCGCCAGCGGGTGATGATCGCCATGGCCTTGTCGCTGTCGCCCAAGCTGCTGATCGCCGACGAGCCGACCACGGCGCTGGACGTCACCACCCAGGCGCAAATCTTGAAGCTGATCAAGCGCATCCAGACGGAACGCGCCATGAGCGTGCTGTTCATCACCCATGATTTCGGCGTGGTGGCGGACATGGCCGACCGGGTGGCGGTGATGCGTCATGGCCGGGTGGTGGAAGAGGGGGCGGCGGCTGCGGTGCTGGGCAATCCCGAACATTCCTATACCCGCGCCTTGATTGCCGCCGTGCCGCGCGGGATCAGCACCTTGCAACCCGTGGCGCAGGACAAGCCGCTATTGTCGGTCACGGACATGAGCAAGAAATTCCGCCGTGGCGGGTTTTTCTCCGGCGCCGCCGCGGTCAAGGCGGTGGACCGGGTGTCGCTAACCCTGAGCCGGGGCGAGACGCTGGGCATTGTGGGGGAATCCGGTTCGGGCAAATCCACATTGGCGCGCTGTGTGATCCGGCTGCTGGACCCCGATGAAGGCGCGGTGCTGTTCGACGGCGCCGACATTGCCCGGATGAAGCCCCGTGCGCTGCGCCCCTTGCGGCGGCGCATCCAGATGGTGTTTCAGGACCCGTTCTCGTCGCTCAATCCGCGCCAAACGGTGGGGGAGATCGTCATCGCCGGGCCACGCGCCTATGGCGAAGACATGCGCGAAGCCAGGGCGCGCGCCGCCGATATCCTGCGGCTGGTGGGATTGAACCCGGAAACCATACACCGCTTCCCGCATGAATTTTCCGGCGGCCAGCGCCAGCGTATCGGCCTGGCCCGCGCCTTGATGCTGAAGCCGGACATACTGATCGCCGACGAGCCGGTTTCGGCGCTGGATGTGACGGTGCAGGCGCAAGTCCTGAAACTGCTGGACGATGTGCGCCAGCAGATGAATTTGGCCATGCTGTTCATCACCCATGACATGCGGGTGGCGGCGCAGGTCTGTCACCGGGTGATGGTGATGCGTCAAGGCCAGGTGGTGGAATCGGGCCCCACGCGCAGCGTCTTCGCCGCCCCGTCCAGCGAGTACACCCGCGCTTTGCTGGCCGCCATTCCGGGACGCGGCAAGTTGGCGGCGGTGTAGGAGGGCGAATGCGCATCGCGATTGCAGAGTTCAAACAGGAGACCAACAGCTTCGTGCCCTTCACCACCACGGTGAAGACCTTCGAGGATCAGTATCTCTATCGCGGTGACGACATTCTCACGGCTTTCGGCGCTGCCCGGCTGGAAGTGCCAGGCGCGCTGGATGCCTGCCGGGAGTTCGGGGCCACGCCGCTGCCGCTGCTGGCCACCATGGCGATGGCCTCGGGCACGGTGGAACGCGCCAGCTTCGACATATTGATGAACGAAATTCTGGAGCGGCTGCGCGCCGTCTTGCCGGTGGATGGCGTGTTCCTGGCGCTGCACGGCGCCATGATCCTGGAAGATGAGCCCGATGCAGAGGCCGAGATCGTGCGCAGGGTTCGGGCCGAACTGGAGCCCGGAA
>JBBSKJ010000047.1:0-11235 GCA_038256475.1 Micropepsales bacterium
ATCTGGAGATAGAGCTTGCCGGTGCGCAGCATCTGGGCCTGGGCCGCGGTCAGGCTGAAGCTGCCGGAGATGGTGCCGCTGGTGGATTTTGTCACTTCCAGGTCGAAAAGCTTGGGGCCCGGCATGCCGGCGATGGGGGAGGTAAAGACATGTGCGCTGATGGCGTTGGACGGCATGTCCCGGAAGTCGCCCTTCACGACAAAGGTCTTGCCGTCATAGCTGGCGGTCGCGTCACCGCGTCCGGCAATGACGAACTTGGTCTCGTCGTCCAGCGGCATGGGTCCCAGATTGGTCTGGTAATCCGCCGCAAACGCAGGCGCGCCAAAAAACAATGAAGCGGCCAGCGCCAGCAACGCCGGCGCAGAAGGTTTGAAAGCCACGGTCAGAACTCCTTACGTATGATTGCCCGCCATCCCGGCCGAGTGGTCCGGTGACGGCTGCCCTATTCCTCCAAGCCTCGTTGACCGAGGCGTTTTTGTGGGGGCACAGTAGCAGCGCGCGCAGGCATGGACCAGCGCCGCCAAGGCGCAAGGAGGGCCGAAATTGTCGCAAAATCGCGCCAAAACCGCGCTGCCGGGCACGGCCTTATTTACGGCCCTTTCCTGCGGCATGAGTTTGGCGGGGCTTAACAAGGACCGCAGCGCGGTCCTACCGTCCGAGGACCAGCTTTCATGAACCGCAGAGAGATCCTGCTCGCCGGGACGGCGGGCGCGTTCGCCTTTTCGCCGGTGCTGCCGGGCTTCACGGTTTCAGCTTGGGCGGCGAACGCGGCCGAAACGTTCGTCTCCGACAATATCCAGCGGGGCTTCGACATCATCAACGATCGCGGCGCCAGCGCCGCCGATCGCAAGACACGCTTCGCCGACTTCCTCATCGGCCTGACCGATGTCAGACGCGTCGCGCTGTTTCTTCTGGGCCGCTATGCGGCGACCGCCACGCCCGCCGACATCGATGCCTATGTCGCGGCGTACCAGGAATATGTGCAGGCGGTCTATCAATCCTATTTCGCGCTCTATGCCGGCCAGAACCTGCGCGTGATCGACTCCCGCGAACGCGCTCCCGATGATTTCGTCGTGCGCACCAATGTCACCAGCGGAAATTCCTTGGCGTTGCAAATCGATTTCCGCGTGCGCACCGATGGCGCGCGGCCGGTGCTGGTCGATATGGCTGTCGCGGGAATCTGGCTGGCGCTGGCGCAACGAGACCAGTTCCTCGCCGTGCTGGCGCAGAATAACGGCGACGTAAAAACCTTGAGCGCGCACTTGCGCGACAGAACAAAGCTCTACCGCTAGGAACTATTGTTCCAACAAGTTTCATCTTGAGTTTTCAGCGCGCGCCGTTTATGTCGGCGTTGCTGGGGTGCAATTCGCGTAGGGCCATTTGGTTCCGCGCATCAACTGAAAAAGTTTGACGCGCCCGCAAGTTCCTTTCGTTCCATCAGTTTCACAAGCGACCCCAACCATGGAGCCACTGTGTCCAACGCTGAACATTTTTCCCTGGAAAAACCCTGCCCGCGCGGCTTCGCGCACGCCCTCCTGCTGGGAGGAGTCTTTGTGGTGGCGGCAATGACCATGCAGAACCTCAATCATGCCCGTCACGCCGCCGGACCTCGGCCCATCCTGCTGCAGGTGAAGAACGAGCCGGTGCAGCAGAATATTTCCGCTTACCAGTATGAAAGAAGCCTGACGGCCAACCAGCTGCTCAATCGCTGGGACGCGCAGATCACCGAAGCCTCGCAGCGGTTCCATGTTCCCAAGCCCTGGATCCGCGCGGTGATGCGACAGGAAAGCGGCGGGCGCACCATGCTGGGCCATGATCGCCCCATTGTCAGCCGCGCCGGCGCCATGGGCCTGATGCAGGTGATGCCCGCAACTTATGGCGAGCTGGCGCAGCAGCACCGACTGGGCGCCGATCCTTTCGATGCCCGCGACAATATCCTGGCCGGCACCGCCTATCTGCGCTGGCTGCACAAGCGCTATGGCTATCCCAAGATGTTCGCCGCCTATAATGCCGGGCCGGGGCGCGTCGAGCGGGGTGGGCGGCTTCCGGCGGAAACCCGCGCCTATGTCGGGAACATCACCAAGACTTTGCGCACGGCCCGTGTGGATATGGTCAAGCTGACCCGGCCCAATGGCGCGGCGGTGAAGATCGACGTCAACAGTGTCACCGGCATCCGTGCCGCGCTGCCCGGCGAGTATCCCAAAAGCGTCAAGGCGGTGGTCACCATTGCCGGGCGCCCCCAGGCCGTACGCGAGAATGTCGCCGTGGCGATCAATGCCATCCGGGCGACGGGCGGCCTGCTCTAGCGTCCGCAGCTTGGGCGGGTAAGATCGGCCCGCGATCTTTTTCGGGGCCGGCCATGAAACACACCCTCACCAGCGCTCTCTATATAGGTGCGGCCCTGCTGTTGCTGGCAGGGCCCGCCCAGGCCCAGCCCAACCCCATTGCCAGCCCCAGCACGCTGCCCTATCAGGCGCCGCGCTTCGACATCATCAAGGACCGGGACTATCAGCCGGCCTTCGATGCGGGAATGAAGCAGCATCTCGCCGAGATCGAGGCCATTGCGGGGAGCTCAGCCGCGCCGACCTTCGACAATACGATCACGGCGATGGAGCGTTCGGGCCGGATGCTGGAGCGGGTCGCCAACACCTTCTTCAGCGTGGCGCAGGCCAACTCCAATCCCGCGCTGGAAAAGGTGGAAACGGCGATGGCGCCCCGGCTGGCCGCGCACAACGATGCGATCTATCTCAACGCCAAACTGTTCGCCCGGGTGAAGGCGCTGTACGACAAGCGTCAGGCGCTGAAACTCGACGCGGAGGCGCTGCAGACCCTCACCATCTATTACAGGCAGTTCGTCCATGCCGGCGCCAACCTGAACCAGGCGGGCAAGACGCGGCTTATGGCCATCAACAAGCAGGCGGCGTCGCTGGAGACCTCGTTTCAGCAAAAGCTTCTCGCGGGCACCAAGGCCGGCGGACTGGTGCTGGACAACAAGGCCGAGCTGGCGGGATTGACCGAAGCGGAGATCGCCGCCGCCGCCGATGCCGCCAAGGCGCGCGGGCTGAAAGGCAAGTATGTCCTGCCCTTGCAGAACACCACCCAGCAGCCGGCGCTGACCTCGCTTTCCAACCGCAGCGTTCGCGAAAGACTGTTCAACGCCAGCTGGACGCGCAACGAAAAGGGCGATGCCAACGACACCCGCGCCATCATTTCCGAACTGGCGCTGCTGCGCACCGAAAAGGCAAAGCTGCTGGGCTATGCCAACTACTCCGCTTATGTGCTGTACGACCAGATGGCGGGCTCGGCCGAGGCGGTGGAAAAGTTCATCGCCCAGCTGGTGCCTGCCACCCGCGCCAAGGCGGCAGAGGAAGCCCGGCTGATCCAGGCGGCGATCGACAAGGAGGGCGGCAAGTTCCAGCTGCGCCCCTGGGACTGGCAGCGTTATGCCGAGCGCGTGCGCAAGGAGCGCTACGATCTGGATGAAGCGGCCCTGAAGCCCTATTTCGAAATCAATCGCGTGTTGCGTGAAGGCGTGCTGCATTCCGCCACCCGGCTCTACGGCATCACCTTCAAGCGCCGCACCGACATCCCGGTCTATCACCCCGATGTGATGGTCTATGAAGTGTTCGAGGAGAAGGGCCAGCCGCTGGGACTGGTCTATTTCGATTTGTGGAAGCGCGACAACAAGCGCGGCGGCGCCTGGATGAGCAATTATGTCGGCCAGGCCAAGCTCTTCGGCACCAAGCCGGTGATCTACAATGTCTCCAACTTCACCAAGCCGGCGGCGGGTCAGCCGGCGCTGATCAGCTTCGATGATGTGAACACCATGTTCCACGAATTCGGACATGCGCTGCATGGGCTCTTTTCCAATCAAACCTATCCTCTGGTCTCGGGTACGAATGTGGCGCGCGACTTTGTGGAATTCCCCTCCCAGTTCAACGAACACTGGGCGCTGCATCCCGAAATTCTCAAACGCTATGCGGTGCATTACAAAACCGGCGTGGCGATGCCGCAGTCGCTGGTGGACCGCATCAAGAAATCCCAGACCTGGGGCCAGGGCTATGCGCTGGGCGAATTGCTGGCGGCATCGCAGCTGGACCTGCAATGGCATGCCCTGCCGCCCGGCTCGCCCAAGCAGGATGTGAACGCTTTTGAGACCAGGGCGCTGAAAGTGACCGGCACCGATTTTCCCAATGTGCCGACGCGCTACCGCTCCAGCTATTTCCTGCATATCTGGGCCAACGGCTATGCCAGCAGCTATTACGCCTATCAGTGGACTGTGATGCTGGATACCAACGCCTTTGCCTGGTTCAACCGCAATGGCGGGATGACCCGGGCCAATGGCCAGCGTTTCCGGGACCTGATCCTGTCCAAGGGACACACCATGGATTACGGCCCCATGTTCCGGGCTTTTTATGGCAAGGACCCCGAGATCGGCCCAATGCTGGAGCATCGCGGGCTGGTGCCAGGCAAGCCTTAGGGATCAGGGAACTTTTTCTACCGGCCCGCGTTTTGGACGAATCTGCCTCCGGCAGGGGGAGTGCGTCGGTCCTTGCGGGCCGGGAAAGGCTGGGGTGGCGTGTTCGCGTGTTCGACAGGGTGTGCGGGCTGGTGTGATACCGGTTTGCGCCCAGCGTAAGAGTCTTTCGATGCGCCGCCGCTTTCTCACCGCCGGCCTGGGATGGATGCTCCTGCTGGCCGATCCCGCCATGGCCCAGGGCTCGCTGGAATATGCGGTGAAGGCCGCCTATCTCACCAAATTCATTCCCTTCATCAGCTGGCCGGACGCGGCCTTTGCCGGCGCGGGCGCGCCCCTGACTATCTGCGTGCTGGGCGCGGATGTCTTCGGGGGCAATCTGGAAAAGGCCGCCGCAAGCTCCAGGCTGGCCGAACGCGCCATCGCCGTGCGCTATCTGGCGGGGCCCGATCCCACCGCCTCCTGCCAGATTCTGTTCATCGGTGCGGGCGACCGCACCCTGATCGACGGAACGCTGGACGCCATGCGGGGCCGTCCGGTGGTGACGGTGACGGATTCGCCTGTCAGATCGCGGGGCGTGATCGCCTTTGTCGTCGTCAACAACAACGTACGCTTCGACATTGACGATGCGCTGGCGTCTCAAGGTGGACTGATCATCAGCTCCAAGCTCCTGGGCCTGGCCCGTACCGTCAGGCAGCGGGGCCAGCCATGAGCGCGCAGGTCCGGCAGATATGGAATCCGTCGGTGGTTCTGGCGCTGGTCGCCGCCGCCATGCTGCTGGCGGCAGGCGTGCTGATGGCGATCTATGAGGAGCGGCTTTATACCGCCCAGCAGGTCAAGAACATCCGCGAGCAGGCACAAATTCTGGCCGCCAGCGTCACCGCCGCCATCGTGTTCGACGACCGCCGCGCCGCGCAGGAGTATGTCGAGGCGCTCGCCGCCAATCCCGAAGTGCAGGCGGCCGGTGTTTATGACGGCGAAGCCCATCTGCTGGCTGGCTTCTCGCGCGGTGGCGCACGGCTTCCCGCCGCCGCCCCCAGCGAAGGCGCCATCTTCGGCGAGGGCTTCATGGATATCACGGTGCGCGCCAGCCAGAATGGCACGGGGGTCGGCACGGTGATGCTGCGCGCCGTTTCCGAGCCGATCGAGCGCCGCTATGCCCGCTATGGCGGGCTGATCCTGCTGGTGACCATGGGTGCGCTGGTGATCGCGGTGCTGAGTTTTTCGCAGAATGCGCTGGCGCGGCGGGCCCAGCAGCTTTCCATCGTCAATACCCGCCTTCAGGAGGAGATGGAGGAGCGGCGAAAGACCGAGGAGGCGCTGCGCCAGAGTCACAAGATGGAGGCGGTGGGCCAGCTTTCCGGCGGCATCGCCCATGACTTCAACAACCTGATCATGATCGTCAAAGGCAATCTGCGGCTGCTCAAGCGCCGGCTGGGGCCGGAGGCCGAGCAGGCCGGCACCTACATCGCCAGCGCGGACGAGGCGCTGGACCGTGCGGCCCATCTCACCCAGCGCATCCTGGCCTTTTCGCGGCGCCAGCCCCTGACGCCCCAGCGGGTCGATCTTTCCACCCTGGCGCAAGGCCTGTCGGAACTGATCCGCCATTCGGTGGGGGAAAAGGTGCAGATCGAGATGCGGCTTGGGGCGAAGGACTCCATCCTGTGCGACCTTAACCAGATGGAGAATGTGATTCTCAATCTGGCGATCAATGCGCGCGATGCCATGCCCGATGGCGGCAAGATGGTGGTCCAGACCCGCGACGTGACGCTGGATACGCCGCCGCCGGAGGTGGAAGGGGAAAGCTTCATGCCCGGCGCCTATGTGGCGCTGTCGGTCAGCGACACTGGCATCGGCATGCCTGAAGAGGTGCGCCGCCGCGCCGTCGATCCGTTCTTCACCACCAAGCCGTTGGGCAAGGGCACGGGTCTTGGTCTTTCCATGACCTTTGGGTTTGTGCGTCAGTCGGGCGGCTATCTGACCATCGACAGCACGCCCGGCAAGGGTACCACCGTGACCATGCTGATGCCCAGGGATGGGGAGGACGCATGATGACAGATGCCCGGCCGCCGATCCTGGTCGCCGAAGACGAAGCCATGCTGCGCGTGCTGGCGGTTGAGATGCTGGAAGACGCCGGTTTCAAGGTGTTCGAGGCGGGCGACGGGGTGGAGGCGCTGGAACTGCTCAAAGCCAATCCGCAGATCACCTTGCTGGTTTCGGATATCAAGATGCCGCGCATGGACGGCTATGCGCTGGTGACAGCGGGGCTGGCGTTCAATCCCGAACTCAAAGTGCTGTTGATGACGGGCTATGCCGAGGACCCGCCGCCCCAGTTCGTGCAGGTGCGGGACATCCAGATTCTGCGCAAGCCCTTCAACCTGGAGAGGCTTTGCACTTTGGCGACGGAGATGACCGCCTAGTTTTTGCGCGACGTCTTTGGCGTCAAGCGGATGTAAGCTTTCGCACCGTCAGCGCATTGCCCAGCGCCGCGCCGGACATGGTGTTGTCGAAGGTGCACCAGTCGGCGCGTTTCAGCCCGGCAGCCAGTTTCTTCAAATCGCTGCGCGGATAATCGGAATAGTAAAGCCGCGGGCTGCCATGCAGACGCCAATAGGCGAATTTGCGCCAGCCGCCCGGCGCGCCATCTTCCTCGGCGCGCGGTGGATCGGCCGCCACCCGTGCGACTTCCAAACGCGCCAGGGCGGCATCGGCCTTTGGTGCGAACCAGCTTGGGTGGCGGGGCTCGCAGGCGATGGGTATTCCCGCCCGCGCCAGGTGCCGGAAGAAGCTCGGCGCAATCCGGGCATCAAAAATCAGGCTGGGCGGCAGTTGCACCAGCAGCACGCCGAGCTTGCCGCCGAGCCCACTCACCTGTTCCAGGAACGCGTCGAGCAGGTCGCCGCACCGGACAAGGCGCTGGTCATGGGTGATGGTGCGGGGCAGCTTGGCTGAAAAGCGAAACTGGGCGGGCACGCTGGCGGCCCAGCGTTCGTAGGTCTTGTATTGGTGCGGGCGATGGAAGGAGGAATTGATCTCCACCGCGTTCAGCCGCGCCGCGTAGCGCTCCAGGTGACTGCCGGTCTTGGGAAAGTGCGCGGCATGCTGTCTTGGAATGCTCCAGCCCGCGGTGCCGATGAACATCAGCGCCACGCCGCTTTCGGCGGAGGGTTGCCGCCCGGGATTTGCATCTTTGTGGGGGAAGGGCGGGCCAGCCCGGTCAGGCGTTCCGCGGCACGCTTGATGTCTTGCAGCAGCATGGGTTTGAAAGCGGCGATGCGGTGCGAAGGTTCCATTCGGTTCGACAAGGGTCGCGCGCGCGTATAAAAAACCGCCATGAGCGAACCTGCCTTTATTGCCGGTGACTGGGGCACCAGCCGCTTGCGGCTTTATCTCTGCGACAGGTCCGGCCATGTGCTGGCGCGGGGCGAGGGTGAGGGCGCGGCGGTTCCCGATTGTGCTGGGCGCTTTGCCGCGGCAGTGGCGCCGTGGGACCGGGCGCATGGCAAACTGCCGGCGCTGCTGAGCGGAATGGTGGGGTCCACCATCGGCTGGAAGGAAGTGCCCTACCAGAGCTGCCCGGCCCGGCCCGAAGCGATTGCCGCTGCCGCCTTGCGTTTTGAAGAGGATGGCCGCGCCATCGCCATCATACCGGGACTGAAATGCGTCAGTCGCACCGGCGCACCCGATGTGATGCGCGGCGAAGAGGTGCAGATACTGGGCGCGCTCAGCCTCTATCCCGAACTGGCCAAGGGCCGCCGCATCGTTTGCATGCCCGGCACCCATGCCAAATGGGTGGCGGTGGAAGAGGGCGCGGTGATGGAATTCCAGACCGCATTGTCCGGCGAACTTTTTGAATTGCTGCGCAAGCATAGCGTGTTGGCGCGTGACGGCGGCGAAGTGCGGGCCGACAGCCATGCCTTCACCCAGGGGCTGGATTTTTTCCGCCGCAATGCCCAGGCCGACCTGTTGCATCTGCTGTTCAGCACCCGAAGCCGGGTGGTGACAGGCGAAATGCCCAAGGCCGATGGCGCGTCGTATCTTTCGGGCCTGGTGCTGGGCGCGGATGTCGATACCGCGGTGTCGCTGTTCGATCTCTCGCCGTCCGATACGGTGCACCTGATCTGCACCCCGGCGCTGGCATCGCTTTATGACAAGGCGCTGGCGCAGTATGGTCTGAAAACAAAAACGCTCGACGGCGATGCCTGCGCGCTCGCCGGACTGGTGCGGATCCACACGGAAGTCTTTTCATGAGCGATTCCTTTGCTGAACTTCCCCTTGTCGCCATCCTGCGCGGCGTGACGCCGACGCGCATCGAAGGTGTGGCCGGAGCGCTGTTCGAGGCGGGCTTTCGTGCCATCGAAGTGCCGCTCAATTCACCGGAGGCCTTCAAGAGCATCGAAATTCTGGCCAGGCAGTTCGGCGCGCGCTGCCTGACCGGCGCCGGCACGGTTTTGACAACAGCCGATGTCGACCGGGTGGCCGATGCCGGCGGCAAGTTGCTGGTGACGCCCAATACCAATCCGCACGTGATCGCGCATGGTGTAGCAAAGGGCATGACGGTGATGCCGGGATTTTTCACCCCCAGCGAAGGTTTTGCCGCCATCGCCGCGGGTGCGCGCACCCTGAAGCTGTTTCCAGCTTCGACCGGCGGAACCGATCACATGAAGGCGATGCTGGCAGTTCTGCCCAAGGACGTGCCGGTTTATGCCGTGGGCGGCGTCGGCGCCGCCAACATGAAAGAATGGCGCAAGGCGGGCGCCGCCGGATTCGGCCTGGGATCGGAACTGTTCAAGCCCGATTTCAGCGATGACGAAATTTCCACCCGCGCCAGGAAGTGCGTCGCCGCCTTCCGTGACGCTATTTAAGAACCTCCATGGCCGGCCTTGAGCCGGCCATCCAGACACGGGTTCGGTGTGGAGATGGATGGGCGGGTCAAGCCCGCCCATGGTGATTCACCAGTTGGTGAATGAACCATCCGGTCTATGGTTGATCGGGATGGGCGCATAGGCTTCCGTCCAGTCGCCGATCATCTCCAGCTTGCTGGTGTCCAGCGTCACGCCCAGGCCCGGACGTTCGGTGGGCCACAGCTTGCCGTTCCGGAAGTCGTAATTCTCCGGCAGGTATGGCCAGGGCTTGCGTCCCGCCGCCGTCATTTCCATCAGCGCCTTGACCGAAGTGGCGGTCAGGCAATGCACCAGCGCGGTTTCGCCGATGGGGCCGGTGAAGTGCGGGATCATGCCGACATAATGGGTCTCGGCGATGGCGCAGATCTTCATATATTCGGTGATGCCGCCGACATTGGGCACGGTGCAGCGGGCATAATCGATCAGCTGCTGCTCGATCAGCACGTTGGTGTCCCACTTGGCGCCGTAAATCTCGCCCACCGCGATCGGCACGCCCAGGCGCGGGCGGATCGTCTTGTAGATTTCGGTATTCTCGCCGCGCACCAGGTCTTCGACGAAATAGGGCCGCAAGGGTTCGATCATCCGGGCCAGATTGATGGCGTCTTCCTGGTCCCACACGCCGTGGAAGTCGATGGCCCAGCCGCCGTCTTTGCCCGCGCCCTTGCGCGCCAGCTTGCAGGCTTCAAACGAGTCCTGCACCGCCTGGAAACGGTCGAATTCGCGGCCCGCCACCGGGCCCAGCCGATAGGCGCGATAGCCTTCGGCGATGCAGTTGCGCGCCGCATCCTCGATGGTGCCGCCCTTGGGCGTGGGGAAAGATGTGGCATAGCATTCGATATGGTCGCGCGCCTTGCCGCCCAAGAGTTGCCAAACCGGCACCCCTAGCGCCTTGCCCTTCAAATCCCACAGCGCCAGGTCGAGGCCGCCCAGCGAATGGGTCTTCTCGCGGCCCGCCGGATAGAAATAGGCGCGGTACATGCGCTGCCACAGATGTTCGATGCGGAACGGGTCCTGGCCGATGATCAGGCCGGCGCATTGCTGCATGGTGGAAGGCTCGCCGCCTTCGCCGACACCGACAAGTCCGCTTTCGGTCTCGATGGTGACGACGTTGGTGGACTGGTTGAAGGTCGGCTGATGGATATTGGGGCGCCCCGCCGCGTCGGTGGGCGTCTTGTAGTAGCGCACGCGCTTGATCCTGTCCTTGGGAAGCCCCAGGGCGAAGGCATCGGGCGGCGTCCACAGCGAAGCCGCTGCCGTGCCAAGCATGCCCGTCATCAATGTGCGGCGATCCATAATCCCCTCCATAGGCTTTCGCGTTTTTGTTCTTACGTCAGGCGTCAGGGCCAGCGGCGTCGCAATACCACAGGACGCCCCCTGCGAGAATTTCATCGCAGGCCCGTTTTTTACGCGTTTGCCCTTGCGGCAAAATAGGCGTGTTTGTCGATCAGGCAAAACCACCGCAGTGCAACATGGTCATTGACGATGCTGTGCGAAAATGCCGCCGGCAATTTGTCTTCAGTGACATCTTGTCGTATCGTTCTTGCAGGTGTCCGCAAGAAGGCGCCGCAAAAGAGCGAAGACGGCGCAGACCGTTGGCTGGGGTTGAGGGAAAGAATACAAAAAACAACGAGTTATCGGCGAACGCCGAACGGGCGTGGGTTGATCAACTGATCCTGCCACCCGACTGGACATAAACATAACGCGGGACCAACCCGCGAAATTGGTGCCGCCTTCTCACCGGAAGGCGGCATTTTTTTTCCTTCGGCCTGCGCCGCGCCGCTTTATTGCATCAGGGATATGCCGCAGTGCAGCGTAATTCTTGCAGCTTTTTTTTCGTGCATCGCTGCCCTAAGG
>JBBSKJ010000048.1:0-11156 GCA_038256475.1 Micropepsales bacterium
CGAAAAAGAGGGCGGCCCGGAGGCCGCCCTCTTGATGCATAATCGAAGCTGCGGCGGTTAGCTGCCTGCGCCATCGAGCACGGTCACGGCACGGCGGTTCTGCGACCAGCAGGAGATGTCGTCGCAAACCGCGACCGGCCGCTCCTTGCCGAACGAGATGGTGCGGATCCGGTTCGCCGCGATGCCGCGGGACGACAGATACTGCTTCGTCGCCGAAGCACGGCGAGCGCCAAGGGCAAGGTTGTATTCGCGGGTGCCACGTTCGTCGGCATGGCCTTCAATGGTCACGCTCACCGCCGGATAGCGCTGCAGCCAGGCGGCCTGGCGACCCAAAAGGGCCTTGTCGCTTTCCTCGACATTGTACTGGTCGAGCGCGAAATGGACGGTGTCGCCGACATTGACGCGCAGGTCTTCGGCGCTGCCCGGAATAATGCTGGACGTCACAGGCGCGGGCGCGGGCGCCGGCGCGGCGGCGGCCATGGGCGGCGGGGCGGTGGTAACCGCTTCCTGTTTATGCGTGCAGGCGCCCAGAACAAGAACGGCCGACAGAGCGGCAAATTTCAAAGAAGTCGAAAATCGGTTCATATGGAATCTCCTGACAGCGCAGACCGCCGGTGCGGGCATCCGCGCTTAAGAAACTAAAATCGCACCCTCAAACCCCAAACGCACTAAACGGCAAAAAGAGCCAAAGAAAGGCATTTAAAATCGCCTTATCCTAAGAAAATGCTCCTACTGGATCAAGGGCGACCAGGCCGGATCCGATGCTGAACCCGGGGTCAGCACGCGCCTTTCGTTGCGTCCCGTCACATCCACCGACCAGATCTGCGATCCGGCGTTGCCGCCCAGGCCGCGCGAATACATCAGCACACGCCCATTGGGCGCCCAGGTCGGGCCCTCGTCCCGCCCGCCCGAGGAGATCAGCCGCTCGCCCGAGCCATCGGGGCGCATCACGCCGATCGTGAAACGTCCGCCCTGCTGCTTGGTGAAGGCCAGAAGATCGCCACGCGGCGACCAGACCGGCGTGCCGTTATTTCCCGCACCGAAGCTGACACGGCGCTGGCCGGAGCCATCGGCATTCATCACATAAATTTGCTGGCTGCCGCCCCGGTCCGATTCAAAAGCAATCTGCCGGCCGTCCGGCGAGAAGGACGGCGCGGTGTCGATGCCCGGATCGCTGGTCAGGCGCTGGATGGCGCGGCTGCGCAGATCCATCACATAGACGTCGGAATTGCCGGCGGTTTCCAGCGTCAGCGCCACGCGGTTGCCATCGGGCGAGAAACGGGGACTGAAGGTCATGTTGGGGAAATTGCCCAGCACCTCCTGCTTGCCGGTCTCGATATCGAACAGATAGACGCGCGGCTTGGCGGCGATATAGGACATATAGGCGATCATCTGCGCCGTGGGATTGAAGCGCGGCGTCAGCACCATATAGCTGCCATTGGTGAGGAAAATCGGATTGGCGCCGTCCTGGTCCATGATCGCCAGGCGCTTGACGCGCTTGATCGCCGGCCCGGTCTCGGAAATGAAGACAATGCGGGTGTCGAAATAGCCCTTCTCGCCGGTGATGCGCTCATAAATGGCGTCCGACACCATATGGGCGATGCGGCGCCAGTTTTCGGGGGTGGTGAAGAATTGCAGCCCCAGCATCTGGCTTTCGCCATAGACGTCCCACAGCCGGAAATCGACCCGCAGTCGCCCGTCCGGCTGCTGGGTCACCTGGCCCGTCACAAGTCCCTGGGCGGTGATGGAGCGCCAGCTGCCGAAACTGGGCACGGTGTTGATGTTGGTGATGCGCTCGACAAAGCCCTTCTGATCCAGCGGGCGGAACAGGCCGGAACGCTCCAGATCGGCGCGCACCACGCCGGCGATATTGGCGCCGGCCTGCGGATCGCCGACGAAATCGGGAATGGCGATGGGCAGGGGCTGCGAAACGCCCTGGGTGACGTCGACCCTCAGCTGCGCGAAGGCAGGGGTGAAAATCGTCGCCGCCGTCAGCGCCGCCGTGGCGGCCAAAAGCATCAGGAATTTCTTCATCGCAATCTCCAAAGACATTGGGCGGGCTATTGTTCCATCATCTGACGCGGATCAAAGCGCAAGGGATTGATTTCACGCCATACATTATAGCGCTCAAGGGGCAGTCTGTAGGGCTGGCACTGATAGATGGCCCGGCTGGCGGCTTCCGCGGCCGCGCGCGTATAGGCGTTCGAGGCGGCTACCACCTGGGTACCGGGCGTCATCTGGAGGCTGGCCACGGTGCCGTCCTGGTTGAGGCGCAGCGCATAGTCCACCACCAGGTCGCGGGCGTCGGGCGCCCCGGTGGGGGGTGACCAGCAGCGATAGATCTGGCTTTTCAGCGCATCGGCGATATTGGCCGTCATGGCATTGCCTGAACCTATCCCCGGGATCACGCGCTCGGCGGGCTTGGCATTCTTCACCGGCTTTTCAGGCGCGGTGAGTTTGTTGAGCAGGGCGGCGAAATCCTGGGTGGCGGTTTTCTTGGGCGGCGGCGGCGGCGGCTTGGGCACCGCCTTCACCTCTTTCTGGATATCGAATTTCGGGATCGGCGGCACCGGCGCCGGCTCGACCTCCTGCATCTGCGGTTCGGGCGGCGCTTGCGGGGGCGGGATGGGGATGTCGAGCTTTTCGGGTTCGGGCGTTGGCGGCGCTTGGGCAGCGACATTGGTGACATCAGCGATGGTCACCAGATCCACCGGCACGACATTGCTGTCTTCCGCAGGGTCGAAATTGCGCTGAAAAGTGAAAAGCGCCGCAGCGAAGACAAGGCCGTGAAACACCGCTGACGCCAAGACGCCATAGCGCGGACCGCGCGCCGTGGTCGCATGGGTGCGCCGGTAGATGGCGGCCGCTGCCGCCTTAGCGCGCGTCGGGCTGTGGCTTGACGACATCCGTCACCAATCCGATACGGGTGAAGCCGCTGGCGGCCAGAATGCCCATCACTTCCATCACCTTGCCGTAATTGGCCTGGTCGTCGCCGCGCACGAAGATGCGCTGTTCGTAGCCATTGGCGGAAATCGCCTTGAGCTTGTCGACCAGGGCCGCCTGGGGGATCTGCTCCTTCTGGATGAAGATGGCGCCGTTGCGCTGCACCGTGATCGACAGGGGCTCGGCATCCTGTCCCAGCGCCGGCGCCCGGGTCTTGGGCAGGTCCACCGCCACGCCGACGGTCAGCAAGGGCGCCGTCACCATGAAGACGATCAGCAGCACCAGCATCACGTCGACAAACGGCGTGACGTTGATTTCCGCCATGGCCTGGCGGCGCATCCGGCCACGACCACGCGAAGAGGTGTGCTGGACGCCCGCCGCCATCAGCGCCCGGCCTTGTCGTCGAGCTGGCGCGACAGGATGGAGGAAAATTCGTCGGCGAAAGCGTCGAGCTGGTTCACATAGCGGCCGATCTCGGCCACGAACCGGTTGTAGAAGATGACCGCCGGAATGGCGGCCAGCAGACCCAGGGCGGTGGCGAACAGCGCCTCGGCGATGCCCGGCGCGACGACCGCCAGGCTTGTGTCATGGCGTATCGCGATCGCCGTGAAGGTGTTCATGATGCCCCACACCGTGCCGAACAGACCGACAAAGGGCGAGACCGAGCCAATGGTGGCCAGGATGCCCAGTTGCCGTTCGATGCCGTCCGCTTCGCGCATGATTGTGACGCTCATCGCCTTGTCGATGCGCTCCTTGATCCCCGGCAGGGCGGTTTCGCGCGGCGTGCCGCCTTCAAAGGCGCGGCGCCATTCGCGAAGGCCCGCGATGAACATCGCCGCCAGAGGATGGTCATTATGCGCAGCGAACTGCTGGTAGAGCTCATCCAGCGACTGGCCCGACCAGAACAGCTTCTCAAAGCGTTTCGCCTTGCGCTTGAGGCCGCCCAGCAGCATCAGTTTGTTGAAGATGATGGTCCAGGACCAGAGCGATGCGGCCAGCAGCAGGATCATCACGGCCTTCACCACATAATCGGCGCGCATGAACATCGGAATAACCGAGAAGCTGCTGGCGACATCGCCCGAATGCGCGGACGCTACGCCCAGGGGGGCATCCAGGGTTTGAGACTGAGCAGGAGCGCCGACGGGCGCGGCGATGGGCGCCTGGGCAAAAGCCGGGGGGGCGAAGCTCAGTGTCAGAATCGCGACAGCAGCGGCGGCAATGAGTCTTGGGGTCATCAAAAAAACCTTTTGGCGCCGTGATGAAGGGCTATTGCCCCCCGATCTTGGCCGAAGTTTGACGAATAAGTTCAAGTCTCTTCTGTGGTTACGAAAGGCGCAAGAGTCTGGGCCACGTTTTTGGGGAGGCGGCGCGCCTTGCCTGTTAACGTGGTGATGCAGGCTTCGATCCGTGCTTCGACCAGCAGCGTATCGCCACACATCACCTTTTGGATGGCTTTCATGCGCGCGCCCGACAGGGCCGTGAGGATGGTATGGACGGTCACGGCGTCGTCCAGCCGCGCCGGACGGTGATAATTCACGGTGATGGAACGGATCGCCCAGGCGGTCGGTTCGTCCTCTTCCAGCCCGGCCATCTTGGAGATGCCCGCCAGGCGGAAGAATTCGGTGCGGCCCCGCTCCATGAAACGCAAGTAATTGGCGTGATAGACCACGCCGGACAGATCGGTATCCTCGTAATAGATGCTGATGGGCAAGACATGCGTCTTGCCGTCAAACTGGCCCAGACCGTTCAGCGGCTTACTCATCGCTGTCGCTCGCAAACAGGCTGGTCTGTGCACCCGGCGGCGCGGGTAGGCCCAGATGGCCGTAAGCCGCCCCGGCCAGCACGCGGCCGCGCGGGGTGCGCTGCACGAAGCCCTGCTGCATCAGATACGGTTCCACAATTTCCTCTATCGCATCGCGTGCCTCGCCCAAAGCGGCGGCAATGGTCTCGATCCCCACTGGTCCACCGCCGAAATTCTCGGCGATCAAAGTTAAGTAACGGCGATCAAAAGCATCCAGGCCGCGGGCGTCCACCTCCAGCCGGGTCAAGGCGGCGTCGGCGATTTTGGCATCCACGCTTGCCTGCCTGGCCACGGCGGCGAAGTCGCGCACCCGCTTCAGCAGACGCCCGGCGATGCGCGGCGTACCGCGCGAGCGGGCGGCGATCTCGCGCGCGCCATCCTGGGTCAGGTCAAAGCCCAGCACCCGGGCGCCGCGCTCGACAATCGAAAGCAGCTCGTCGGGGGTGTAGAAATTCAGCCGCACCGGAATGCCGAAGCGGTCGCGCAAGGGCGTAGTGATCAGTCCGGAGCGGGTGGTGGCGCCCACCAAAGTGAAAGGCGCGAGCTGGATTTTCACCGACCGGGCGGAAGGGCCCTCGCCAATCACCAGATCGAGTTCGTAATCTTCCATTGCCGGATAAAGGATTTCTTCCACCGCCGGATTGAGGCGATGGATTTCATCGATGAACAGAACGTCGCGCGGTTCGAGGTTGGTGAGGATGGCGGCGAGATCCCCCGCCTTGGCGAGCACGGGACCGGAGGTTGAGCGGAAATTGACGCCCAATTCGCGGGCCACGATCTGCGCCAGCGTTGTTTTGCCCAGTCCGGGCGGGCCATAGAACAGCACATGGTCCAGTGCTTCGCTGCGGGCCTTGGCGGCATCGATAAAGACCGAAAGATTTTCGCGCGCCTGTTGCTGGCCGACAAAATCAGCGAGCCGCTTGGGGCGCAGCGAAAGTTCGAGCGTGTCGTCTTCGCTGCGTTCCGGCGTGACGAGTCTCTCTTTTGTCATCGCGCCATGCCTTTGAGCGCTTCACGGATCAGGGCGCCCGTGTCCGAATGTTCGCCCAGCGCCTGAGCCGCACGCGCCACCGCTTCGGCGGCGCGTGCATCGCTGTAGCCCAGATGCACCAGCGCCGAGACCGCATCGCCTTCCGGACCGCGCGGCGCGGCAGAAACGGCAATGGCACCGGCGTCTTCGCTGCCCAGCATCATGGACGGCGCCTTGTCTTTCAGTTCGGTGGCGATGCGCAGCGCCAGCTTGGGGCCTACGCCCGGGGCACGGCCGATCATCGCCTTGTCGCCCAGCGCCAGGGCGCGGGCCAGATCGCGCGGGCTGAGGGTGGAGAGTACCGCCAGCGCCACCTTGCTGCCGACATTCTGCACGGTTTGCAGCAGCCGGAACCATTCGCGCTCCTCGGTGCTGGCGAAACCATATAGCCGGATGGAGTCCTGGCTGACTTTCATCTCCACCATCAGCGCGGCATGTGCGCCCACCGCCAGGCGCGCCAAGGTGGAAGCCGGGCACCCCACCAGATAACCGACTCCGTTCACATCCAGGATCACGCCATCTTCGTCCAGGGTGTCCACGATGCCGGTCAGCTTGCCGATCATGATGCACCCCCCGCACGGACGCGCGGGCCTTCAACAACCTCCATGCGGGCGCGGGTGGTGGACAGATGCGCATGCGCAATAGCGCAGGCCAGCGCATCGGCCGCATCGGCCTGGGTGACGCCGCAGGCCGGCAGCAGCCGCTTGACCATGAACGCGACCTGCTCCTTGCCGGCATGGCCTGAGCCCACCACGGATTTCTTGATATGGTTGGGCGCATATTCGGCGATCTCGAGTCCTGCTTGCGCCGCCGCCAGAAGCGCGACCGCGCGGGCATGACCGAGTTTCAGCGCCGCCTGCGGATCGCGCGCCACAAAGGCCTGCTCGACCGCGATGGACGCAGGCATGTGCTGCGCAATCACGGCGGCGAGTTCGCGGTGCAGCGCCATCAGCCTGAGCCCCAGCCCCAGGGCCGGCTTGGTGGCAATGACCCCATGGGCGACATGGGCCAGGCGCGAGCCCGCGACGTCGATTACCCCCCAGCCCATGGCCGAAAGGCCCGGATCCAGGCCAAGGATGCGAATCGTCACGCCCATGGCCCGTTTGTACTCTTTATGTTCGGGGTATTCCTACTGGGTTACGCCGGTTTCTGGGCGAAATCCAGCATGGCCAGCGCGATTTCCCGCTCGCCCATCACCACCTTGCTGGCGCCATGCGAGATAAGATGGTCGACCTCGGCATCGAAATGGGCCCGCGCCACGATGGGCAGGTTGGGATTGGCGCGCCGCGCCTGCTGCACGATCTGTCCGGCCTCGAAGGCTTCGGGAATGGCGACGAACAAAAACCGCGCCGCCGACAGATTGGACGCGGCCAGGACATCATCCTTGGCGGCATTACCCCTGATATGCTCGATGTCCGGATCGCCCACCGCGCCCTCTTCCAGCACCAGCAGCGGCATTGAACCCTTGATCCCGTCGGCGATCAGTTTGCCCACCCGGCCATAGCCCACCAGCACGGCATGACCGGTCAGCGTGGTCGGCTCGGGCGCCGGGCGCGGCATGTCGGGGGCCGGTGGGACGTTGGGCGAGGTCTCGCGCTTGGCGGCAAGCGCGAACAGCACCGGATTGAGCAGGATAGAAAGGATGGAAGCGCCCAAGATCAGATCGCGGGCGGCTTCCGACATGAGGCCCAATCCGATGCCCAGGTCCGCCAGGATGAAGGAGAATTCGCCGATCTGGGTCAGGGAAATGGCGATGGTGACGGCGTTGGTCCTTTTCACCCCAAACAGCAGCAGCAGGCGATAACACACCCCACCGGCCGCCAGCACGATGCCGAGCGTCGAGGCCAGCGCCAGCGGTTCGTCCAGCACCACACGCGGATTGAACAGCATGCCCACCGAAACGAAGAACAGCACCGCAAAGGCGTCTCGCAGCGGCAGGGATTCTTCGGCGGCGCGCTGGGACAGTTGCGATCCCGCCAGGATCATGCCGGCAAAGAAGGCGCCCAGCGCGATGGACACGCCGAACAGCACCGCCGCGCCGAATGCCACCCCCAGCGCCAGCGACAGGACCGCCAGGCGGAACAGCTCGCGGCTTCCGGTATGGGCGATGTAATGCAGCACGGCGGGAATTACCCGCCGGCCAATGATCAGCATGACGCCCGCGAACACCGCCAGCTTGCCGATGGTGATGCCCAGGCTCTTGGCCAGCACCGTCATGTTGATGTCGCCGCCGTTCAACACGGCGGCGACGGGCGGCAGAAGCACCAGCACCAGAATCACCAGCACGTCCTGCATCACCAGCCAGCCGATGGCGATGCGTCCGCGGGAGGTTTCCATCAGGCGGCGATCCTGCAACGCCCGCAGCACCACCACCGTGGACGCGATCGACAGGCACAGGCCAAACACCAGGCCCTGGGCCAGCGGCCAGCCCAGCACCATGCTGGCGCCGACGCCCAGCGTGGTAATGACCGCCATCTGGAGAATGGCGCCCGGAATCACGATGCCTTTGAATTCCAGCAGGTCGCGCGGCTTGAAATGCAGGCCGACGCCGAACATCAGCAAGATCACGCCGACATCCGCCAGTTGCAGGGCCAGATGGGTATCGGCGATGAAACCCGGCGTGAAGGGCCCGATCGCGACCCCCGCCAGGAGATAGCCGACCAAGGGCGGCAGCTTCAGCCGTTGGGCCAGAGTGCCCAGCACAAACGCCATCCCAAGGCCGACGACGAGGATTGCTATCAGGGGCGACATTTCATGCATGCCGGCACTATAGGAATAGAACCCGCGCAGGCGGAATGATTATTTGCCCGGCCTACACGCTTTCTCGAAAGCATGACGCCCAAAGCGCTTTAACTGGTCAGCTAGACCATCCGCGCGCCGAACAATTGGTAATCACCATGGACGATCTGGAGGCGTCGTGATCGTCCAGAACATCTCCCGGTCGATCAGCGGCAGACCAGCGAGCCATTGCGGTTTTCCGCATTGCCGGTGGGGCAATTGCGCATGTCCAGCACGGTGGTGTTCCAGCGGCCCACGCTGTCCCGGCACTCGGCGCGGAAAACCTGTCCGCGCATGTCGCCGCCGCGGCAGCTCTGCGCCCAGGAACCCGAAGGCACGCCCATGCTGCCACCGGGGCCGCCACCAAAACCGGGACGGCCGCCAAATCCCTGGCCGCCACCACCCGCCATCCGGCTGTCGGCTTCGCGCAGATCGCTGTCGCTGCAACGCTGCGCGTTGTTGATGCGCTCATTGCGCCGGCCATACTGCACAAGGCAGCCGCCGCCGACGCTGATAATGGTGCTGCCGTCGCGCATGGGAATGCCATCGCGCATGGGCTGCGCCACGGCGGCGCCAGCCAGAAGGGTGAGAAAGGTCGAAGCAAGCATGATGGTGGATTTCATAATGGCCCCCGATTGTTTCCCCACGCCTGCCAGCGGCAGGACGTTTTCAGTGTGAACGCAGATGCCGCGCAACGTCAAGAAACGCGGGCCGATGGGCTGCGGACGTTCAGCCGGACAGTTTGGCGATCAGCGCGTCCGACAGTTCGTAATTGCCATAGACGTTCTGGACGTCATCATGATCGTCCAGAACCTCGATCAGCTTCATCAGCGTCTCACCGGCATCGTCGGCCACCGCGACGATATTCTGCGGCCGCCAGATGATGGCGGCCGAGGCCGGCGCGCCCAGCTTGGCTTCCAGCGCGTCGCGCACCGTGGCGAAATTTTCGATCGAAGCGAGGAAATCGTGACTGTCCGCCGAGGAGACGCATTCGTCGGCGCCCGCATCCAGCGCCGCTTCCAGCATGGCGTCTTCGCTGCCCTTGGCGGCCGGATAGCTGATCAGGCCGACATGGTCGAACATGAAGCTGACCGAGCCGGTTTCCCCCATCGCCCCGCCATACTTGGAAAAGGCGGCGCGCACGTCGGCGCTGGTGCGGTTGCGGTTGTCGGTCATGGTTTCCACGATCAGCGCCACGCCGCCGGGGCCGCGCCCCTCATAACGGATCTCGTCGTAATTCTCGGCATCGCCGCCCGTCGCCTTGGTGATGGCGCGCTGGATATTGTCCTTGGGCATGGATTCGGCCTTGGCCGCGATGATGGCGGTGCGCAGGCGCGGATTGTGGGCCGGATCGGGCATGCCCGACTTGGCGGCGACGGTGATTTCGCGGCTCAGCTTGGCAAAGAGCTTGGAGCGCTCCTTGTCCTGCTTTCCCTTGCGAAACATGATGTTCTTGAACTGACTATGACCGGCCATTTCGCTTTTCCCTGTAGGGGGCTGAGATACCGTTCCCGCCCCCCTCTTTTCAAGCCTGACCGCACAAGGGCAGGATAGCCCGATATTGCGCGCTTATTTCGATTTGGATTTTTAGGAGAGCCCTTTGACCAGTCTCAGCACGGATGCCCTGACGCTGACCCATCTCGCCATCAGCCTTGTCGCTATTCTCAGCGGCCTGGTGGTCCTGGCCCAGATGCTGAAAAGCGCCATGTCGAGCGGCTGGACCGGCGTCTTCCTCGCCACCATCCTTCTGACCAGCGTTACCGGCTTTGTCTTTTTCCAGCCGCCGAATCCACCGACACCGGCGCAAGCGACGGGTGTGGTGGCGCTGCTGGCGCTGGTGCCCACGCTGTATGGTTTATATGTGAAGCATCTGACGGGCGCCTGGCGTCTGGTCTATCTGATCGGCGCGGTATTCTCGCTCTATCTCAATGTCTTCGTGCTGGTGGTGCAGCTGTTCCAGAAGGTGCCGGCGCTGCAGCCTTGGTCCGGCAATCCGCCCAGCGGCCCGGTGTTCGGCGCGGCCCAGGGGCTGGTGCTGGTCGCTTTCATCTGGGCAGGCTGGCGGGCGGCGAAGCGCTTTCGTCCCCTGGTCGCTGTGGCGATCACGCCCCCCTCGCATATCTGACCCGTGTCCCCCGCGACAGAATGCGCAGGATGAAGCCTTGACTTTACTTTGGAACGTTTCTAATTATCGTTCTTAATAAGAACGACTTTGGAGTAGACTGAAATGCTGACGATTGGCGACAAATTCCCCGATTTCTCCGTGACTGGCGTGGTTTCGACCGACCCCAATACCGCGTTCCAGCCCTTCGACCAGAACAGCGACAAGGGCAAGTGGAAGCTGGTCTTCTTCTGGCCCAAGGACTTCACCTTCGTCTGCCCGACCGAGATCGCCGGCTTTGGCAAGCTCAAGGGCGACTTCGCCGACCGTGACACCGTCATCTATGGCGTCTCGACCGACAGCGAATTCGTGCATCTGGCCTGGCGGCAGAACCATGCCGACCTCAAGACCCTGCCCTTCGCCATGCTGGCCGACACCAACCGCCGCCTCTCCCAGGCGCTGGGCATCCTTGATGCGGAAGCGGGCGTCGCCAAGCGCGCCAC
>JBBSKJ010000049.1:0-11122 GCA_038256475.1 Micropepsales bacterium
GTCGGTGACCACGCCGGTGAAGGGCGCGCGGATCAGCGTGTCATTCTGGTTGGTCTGGGCCAGCGCCACCACCGTCTGGGACACCGCATACTGGGTGCGGGCGGCGTCATAAAGGGCGCGCTGCCTTTCCACATCGTCGGTCGAGATGGCGTTCTGCTGCTTGAGGCCGCGATAGCGGTCATAAATCGGGGCGGCATTGTCGAACGCCGCCTTGGCCTGGACAACCTGCGCCCGCGCCTGGCGCAGGGCGGCGGCATAGTTGGAGTCGTCCAGCCGGGCGATGATATCGCCTTCCTTCACGCTCTGGCCTTCCTCGACATTGAGTTCGACCACCTTGCCCAGGATCTTGGCCGACAGGGTCGCCTTGCGGCGCGCTACGACATAGCCGGATGCGTCCAGGTTTACGCCGCCGGAGGCGCCAACGCCTCCCTCGACCGTTACCATCTGCACGGGAATGCGAGAATCCGGCCAGAAGAACCAGGCTGCCGCCCCGATCGCGATCACGCAGGCCCCGGCCACGCCATAGAAAACAGGCGAGGGCGGTTTGCGGCCAACCGGTTTGCGCTCGATCTTCAGCGAATTGAGAAGCGAAGACTTGTCGTTGTGCACCGTCATGCCCAGCCCTATGTCGCCCGCAACGCTTCTACCACGGGACGCCGGGCCGCGCGAATGGCCGGGAAAATCCCGCCCAGCAGCGCGACGACGATGGCCCAGGTGACTCCAAGCTGGATCTGCGCCGGTGACACGGAGAGGTAGAAGACGCTGTTGCCGAACACATCCTGCTTGCCGTCATTCATCCCCCAGGCGATGCCCGCGCCGATCAGCGCGCCCGCCATCGACAGCAGCACCGCTTCCAGTATGACCGAGACGGCGACCGGAAAGGCGCCGTAGCCCAGTGCGCGCAAGGTGGCGATCTCGCGGCCACGGGTGCTGACCGCCGAATACATGGTATTGAGGCAGCCGAACAGCGCGCCGATCGCCATCACCCCGCCCACGATATAGCCCAGCAAGGCGAGGCCGAAGATGTTCTGGCTTCCGACGCGTTTGTACCAGTCGGAATGGCGCTCCACCGTGACCGACACCGCCGGATTGGTGTTCAGCGCCTTTTTGAGCGTCTCCAGCGAATCCTGCGAGGCCAGCCGCACCAGCACGCTGTTGTAATTGGTGCGTTTCATGGCGGAGAGCAGGGTTTCGGTGTCGCCGATCAACTGGCCTTCCAGCAGGTCGCCGGTGGAATACACCCCAACGATGGGCCATTCGCCGTCGGGCAGGATCACCTTGTCGCCGATATTCATGCCCTGGAACAGGGCCTGCGCGCCGACGCCCACGATCATCTCGCGCTTGCCGGGCTGGAACATGCGGCCCTGCACGATCTTCAATTCGGGACGCACGCCCTGGGCCTGGGCGCCCAACCCGCGCATGGTGGTGTAGCCCTTGGTGCCGTCCTTGCGCAGCACCGGAACGCCCATGTTCAAGCCGCGGTCGGCCAGCGGTTTGCCGGCCTTGTCCCGGCCAATGCCGGGCGCGTCCGCGATGATGGGCGCCATGGCGCGGGTGATGGCGCTGCCGCCCTCCTGGTCCGCGCCCTTGGAAACCACGATGGCGCGATTGGGGTCGCCGGCCTTGAAATAGGCCACTCTCATGCCCGCGGCGAGCGACAGAACCGACAGCATCACGCCGACAGTAGCGGCCAGGCCGACCACGATCACCATGGATTGCCAGACGCGGCCCCTGAGGCTTTTGAAATTCAGGAAAGAGACGATGAAAATCTGGCGCAGCATGGTCTAGCGTCCCGAAAGTGCGGTTGCGATGTCCATCTGCTTCAGACGGAGGGCAGGCAAGGCAGCGCTGATCAGCGCCACGCTGCTGGCGCATATCGCCGCCCAGACGAACACCATCACACTCATGGTGGGAATGGGCAGACCTTGGCCGGGCGGCAGCAGGTACGGCATGACATTGGAGATCACGGCCGCAAGGCCCAGGCCCAGTCCCGCGCCCAGCAGGCAGGGGATGGCGGCCTCGGCGAAGACCAGCGCGATGACGCCGGTATCGGAAAAGCCGATGGTCTTGAGGGTGGCGAATTCGGCGAAGCGTTCGCGCACTGCCTGGGCGATGCCGTTGGCGGTGAGGAACAGCACCATGAACATGCCGGCCATCGCGATTTGGCGATCCACCGAAGCGATATCCATCCCGGTATTGGAGACGTCGAAGGCGGCCTTTTCGGTGATGGATTGCAGCGGGGTGGTGGAATTGGCGAACCGGCTGTCAATGCGTTGCGCCAGGGCAGCGGTCTGGTTGGGGTCGGAGGACCGAATTCTGAGCTGTGAAATCTTGCCCTGTTCGGCCAGCGGGCGCGCCTGGTCGTAATAGTCGTAATTTCCCACCATATAGCCCAGGGTCATGTAGTCGATGTCGCCGGTCACGGCGAGAACCTTGAACGCCCAGCTGGTGGTGCCGTCTGCCTTCCTGGCCTGGGGCGAGATGACGGTGAAATTGTCGCCGGGCTTCAGCTTCCAGCGTTCGGCCGCGGTCCTGCTGACCAGCATGCCGGTGCGCTCCTTGTGCAGCATGTCCCACTCGGCGCGCGATATTGGCCATTCAGGCACCATCTCGCCGATCTTCTCATCCGGCATCTGGACGAAGACCCGGTTCTTGGGGTCCTGGTGATAACCGCCGATGAAGCCCGCCGAAGAAACCAGCGACACGCCCGGTATCTGCGAAATCTGGCCAACCAGGGCCTGTGGCAGGGTGCCGCCGAAGCGGGGCCCGGAGAAGATGCGGTCGTCGCGCGCTTCCGTCAGCATCTTGTCGAAGGTGGCGTTCATGCCGATGGTCAGGCCGAACAAAGTGAAAGCCAGCGCCACCGAAAGCAGCGTCAGGATAGCGCGTGCGGGCTTGCGCATGATGGAAGCCCAGACGAGGGGAAGGTATTTCATGCCGCGGCCTCCTATGCTGTCACAGGGGCGCGTTCGATCAGCTGACCCTTGTCCATTTCCAGCTGGCGGGTGGCGTGGTCGGCCGCCTTGGGATCGTGGGTCACCATCAGGATGGTCTTGTTGTGCTGGCGGTTGAGCTGCTGCAACAGGCTCAGGATTTCGTCCGCTGTGGTGCGGTCCAGGTCGCCTGTGGGTTCGTCGCAGAGCAGAAGGGAGGGATCGGCCACGATGGCGCGGGCGATGCCCACGCGCTGCTGCTGGCCGCCCGACATCTCGCCGGGCTTGTGCTTGCCGCGGTCGGACAGGCCGACAATCTCGAGGGCAGCGGCGACACGGCGCTGGCGTTCGGATTTGGACAGGCTGGTGAGCAGCAACGGCAGTTCGACATTGGCCGCGGCCGACAGCATCGGCATCAGATTGTAGAACTGGAAGATGAAACCGACATGGTTGCCGCGCCATTTGGTGAGCTGGCCGCCCGACAGGCTTTCCAGATGCTCGCCGCCGACAATGACTTCGCCGCTGTCGCAGCGGTCCAGCCCGCCGACCAGATTGAGGATGGTGGTCTTGCCCGAACCGGATGGTCCCATCAGCGAGACGAACTCGCCTTCCGGAATGTCAAGATTGAGTCCGTGCAGCACTTCGACGGATTCTTTTCCCCGCCGGTAATTCTTGACGATGTTGCGCAACGAAATCGCAGACATGCACGCCCCCATAAGATTACGTTTCGGATTAATATGTCATACGATGTATACAATATCCGGCATCGTCAAGCCACACGCCGAGTCCAGCTATCTTGCATGACACGGTAGCGTTGTCGAGCCTTATTTTACGGGACTTTCTGAGGCTTTCCGCGGATTCACGTTGCGTTACGCCGAATTCATCCCCACAAGGATGCAAGAAAGCGGTTCTTTGGATGCGCCGCGATCCGTAATCTTTTTGCCCGCCTTAGCGTGCCTCGATGATCTGGCCCGAACCCATGATGCGGCGTTCAATGCGCTGCGGCCTGGTCAGCAAATACACCTTTCCCGATCCCATGATGGTGATCTTCGCGGATTCGCCGGGCGCGATAGTCGCCTCACCGCTTCCTGCGACAGTGATCGAGATTTCACGCGCCGCCAATTTTCCCAGCTGCGCGTTGCCCGAGCCCATCACATTCACGGTCAGCCGGTCCACCTTTCCCTCGGCGGTCGCCGAGCCGGAATTCATGACGCTGATTCTTGCGTCTTCCCGCTCGATATGGCCGAAGTCGACATACCGGCTGCTCCTGACCGCGAATTCGCCGGTGCTGGTGTTGGCATACACTTTCGCATTGGCCCTTGCCTGTCGCTGAATCTTTTGCACCTGCTGTTGGATATCGTCCGGCAGAGCAGGGGCAGGCGGAGGCGGGGGCGGCATGGACGGCGAGGGAGAGGGATGGGGGGCCGGAAGTGGCGCGGTGCTGACATCGCCGGCGCCCAGAATGGTCCGGCTTATCGTCTTGGGTTGGGACAGAAGTGTCAGCTTGCCATTGCCCGCAATAAACAGGCGAAGGGTGCCCTGCGGCGCCAGCGACGCGGTGCCGTTGCCCAGGATGGAGACCTTGGCATCGGCGGTAACCGTCAATTTGCCCAGGTCAGCATTGCCGGGCCCGGCGATCACCAAATTCAGCTCCTCAACACGGCCTTCGCCGCTGACCGTGCCGACACCGTTCAGATGCACATCCAGGGATTCCTGGTCGACATGGCCAAGGTCCAGATTCTCGCGGCCATTGACCACGAACTTGCGGATGGGAATGCCGCTGACCACGGCTTCCAGCTTGCGGCCATTGCTGCGGGGCGGCGCTTCAGAGGCGATGCGGCCGTCACCGACGCGCACATCCTTCATCATTTCGGCCGGACCGGTGACGGACACGCCCGGCGGGCCTTTGGGCTCGTAACGCACATTGACCGGCGCATTCAGCGCCAGCGTGTCGCCGCCATCCCAGCGCCATTCCTTGCGGTTGGCCATGTCGATCAGCGGCTTGATCCGTTCCAGCGAGCGCTGGTCGTGAAACAGGTCGTCGCCGCCGATCGCGAAAGCCAGGCCCAGGAAAGCGGCGCAGAGCACAAGGCCGGTGGCGGACAGGATTGCGAGCATTCGGGACATGGCTATTCCTCGTCCTTGGGCTTGAGCAGGCGGTAATTCAGCCGCGCATAGCGCGCCAGCAGCCGAAGACCTGAATCCAGCAGCAGCGCCAGCAGCGAACCCACCCCGACCACGCCGCAGATCAGGCCGAACCCGGCCAGCGCCGGCACCAGCACATTGCCGTTGCCCGACATCACCTGCGCCATCATATGAAAGCCGGTCCCGGCCACGACATACAGGACATAGGCGGCGACGCCGGCGCAGAAGACCAGAATGCCGATCACCGGCATCAGGATCAGGATGTTGAAAGCCTGCAGTCCGAACACCCCGAAACCGGCACGCAGGAAGGTGCGCGGATTGCGCCGCGCTTCCCAGCGCCGAAGCCCGGTTTCGGCGCTGAGTTCACCGGCAAGCCGCGATGGATCGCCCAGCGCCGCCGCGACGTCTTCCTCGCTGCGTCCCGCAGCGGCCGCGTCGGAGAAATGCTCTTCATAGTCGGCGACAATGTCGGTGACTTCGTCGGCGGAAAGGCCGCGCAGGTTGTGCCTGAGGCCAGCGAGAAACTGCGCCCGGGTCATGCTTCGTCTCCCAGGATATTCTCCACCGACTTCTGGAAGTCCTTCCACTCGTTGCGCTGGGCGATGAGGGTGCGGCGCCCCTGGGCTGTGATGGTGTAATATTTGCGCGGCGCGCCCGCGGCCGATTCCACCAGATAGGTGCTGACCAGCCCTTCGCCCTGCATGCGGCGCATCAACGGATAGATGGTGCCTTCCCCCATGCCGATCAGCGCCTCCAGCCGGCTGAAAATCTCATAGCCATAGCTGTCGCCGCGCGAGAGCAGGGTGAGGACGCACATTTCCAGCACGCCTTTCTTGAGCTGGATCTGGATGCTTTCGGCCAAAGGCTGCGCCTGATTCCATGGGAGTTGTGGTGCCTGAAAGCTATCCGATTCGCTTCAGCGGATATCTGCCCGCGCGGTCACGACGCGTCCCGATCCGCTGACCCTGGTCTGCAGATCGGGCGGCGAGGTCGGCATGCGCACACGCCCCGATCCCGAGATGCGGATATTGGCGGCGTCGCGCGGCGCGACCGCCGCATAGCCGCTGCCGCTCAGGGTCACGGAGGCTTTGCGGCTCTGAAGGCCGCCGAAATCCGCTGATCCCGAGCCGGAAATCGACAGGTCGATACTTTCGGTCTGGCCCGATGCGGCGGTCGCCGACCCGCTGCCGGAAATATTCACCGCGACATCCCGCGCGGCCTGAAGCGTGCCAAGCTGAATCCGACCCGAACCGGAGACTTTCAGGCTGATGTCGCGCACCTTGGCGGCATCCAGCATGGCGCTGCCGCTACCGCTGACGCGGATGTTGATCGAATCGCGCTCCAGCTTGCCCAGCAGCATTCGGGCGCTGCCCGAGACCTGAAAATTCTTCAGCTGGACGCCGGTCACCTGAATTTCGAGTCGCTCCTGTTTGCCCCAGGAGAAGCCCCAGTCATCGCGGTGGCTGATGGTGCCGTCGCGGAAACGCACGCGGCGCAACAGTTCTTCGGGGCCGGTGACGATCACGCGCGGCGCGCCCTGTTCGCTGTAGCGAACGGTGGCGGGCACGCCCACCGCCAGGCGGTCGCCGCCATCCCAGGCCCATTCCAGGCGGTTGGGCTGGCTTACGGCCGGGGTGCGATAGGACTCGCCGTCGAACATCTGCGCCGAGGCCGGAAGTATGGCGAGCATCACAAAGCCGAGCAGGCCTGCGGTGAAGAATCCTTTGCGCATTGCGATCTCCATTATTCTATGCGGCGGACCCGCCGCCGGGTGCGGAACCGTATAGACAAAGGTACCGTGCTATGCAAGGTATAATGCCATACACGCATTGCTTGCTGCCCAAGGACGAAGCATGGCCCGCTTGAAAACCCTGAGTTTCTGCGCTTTTTTTCTGTTCGCGCCGGTCGCGGCATCAGGGCAGACAGCCGATCACGCGATTTCGATATACCCGGCCGCCTTCTTCGACGACGCCCGCCCGGCCACCGCGCGCGACATGATCAACCGGCTTCCCGGCTTCAGCCTTCTGACCGGCAACACCGCGCGCGGCTTCGCGGGCACCGCCAGCAATGTGCTGATCAATGGCAGCCGGCCCACCGCCAAGACCGACGACATCACCGCCATCCTGCAGCGCATTCCGGCTACCAGCGTCGAGCGCATCGAGGTGATCCGGGGCGGCGCGCCGGGCATCGACATGCAGGGCCAGAGCGTTCTGGCCAACATCATCAGGAAGCGCGTCGATTCGACCGATACCGTGATCAACGCCAACACCACGTTTCTGGGCACCGGCCAGTGGGTGCCCCATGGCAGCCTGGAATTCCACGCGGTGCGCGGCGAAACCAGCTACGACCTTACCGTGTCGCGCACCGCCGACATCTGGGACGACGCGCCCGGCAATGGCTACCGCCTGACCATCGCGCCCGGCGGCGTGCCTTTCACCGAACGCGCCCAGCGCCTGGGCATCGTGCGGGTGGGCTGGTCGGGAAATGGCGCGATCAAGACGCCGCTCTGGGGCGGTGAATGGGCCACCACTCTCACCGTCAAAGGCAATGATTTTCCCAGCACGGTGCGCTATTTCGGCAATGGCGGTTCGCGCTTCGATTTTATCGGCCGCAAGAAGGAAGGCGAATTCGGCAGCAACTGGCAGGGCTTCATCGGTGCCGTGAACCTGGAAGCGCTGGTGCTGCAACGGCTGACGCGCGACGAGAACAGCAATACCAGCCTGTCGCCCACCGACAATGCGATCTTCCTGACCAACAATGACAGCGGCGAAAGCATCGCGCGCGTCACCGCCCGCTACAATCTTCTCTCCAATCTTGGCCTGGAGGGCGGCGGCGAGGTCGCCTACAATTTCCTCGATGGCCGCACCAGCTTCATCTCCAATGGCGCTCCCGTGGCCCTGCCCAACGCCGTGCTATCCGCCCATGAACAGCGCGGCGAGGTTTTTCTCAATGCCAGCTGGAGGATCGTGCCCGAACTGTCGCTGGAAGCGGGCATGCGGATGGAATTTTCCACCATCGAGGCGCGGGGCGACACCCATCGCTCGCGCAATTTCTTCTATCCCAAGCCGCGCGCGCTGCTGGCCTGGGCGCCGGACGACAAAAGCCAGGTGCGGCTGCGCGCCGAACGCGTGCTGGGCCAGCTCAATTTCGCGGATTTCGTGGCCACCAGCAATCTGTCCGGCTATGGCGTGGCCGCCGGTAACGCCGATCTGCGCCCCGAGCAGCGCTGGCAGTTCGAGGCCGCCGCCGAGAGGCATTTCTGGGAAAAAGGCGCGCTGGTGGTGAGCGTGATGCATGAAGAGATCACCGACCTCAAGGACTATGTCCCGGTCAGCGCCACCCTGGATGCGCCGGGCAACATTGCGCATGCCACACTCGATGAATTCAAGGTCACCGGCACGCTGCCGCTGGACTTTTTTGGCCTGAAGAACGGGCTTCTGAAAGGCAACATGTCCTGGTGGCACAGCGAGGTGAGGGACCCGGTCACCGGCGAGCTGCGCCGAATCTCCAACCAGCGGGAGCGCAATCTGTTCTTCGAGCTGACGCAGGATCTGGACGAATGGAAGTCCACCTGGGGCTTTTCCTTCAGCCCCTCCAGCTTCAACCGCCAGACCGGGCGCATCGCCCAGATTCAGCGAATCGCGATTCACAACCCCTTCATGAACGCTTTCTGGTCCTACAAGCCGACGCCCGACTGGAAGATCGTGTTGGGCGCCGACAACTTCCTGCCCTATCGCTTCGAGATGAAGCAGTTCAACTATCCCGGCCCCCGCAACCTGGGGTTTGCCCCCACCGTGCGCGATGAATTCATCCGCACCCAACCGCGCATTTATCTCAATATCCGCAAGACCTTCTGACCGGCTACAGTTTGGCACATAAGGGTTTGAGTCGTTCGACAATTCGCCTTAGCCTGTCGGCCAAGGGGTGTTGTGTTGATCAAGTCACCGGTCCAATGGGGCATGGTTGTGCTGGGCGTTATCGTCGCGGCGGCTGGCGCCTATGTCGCTTATCGCCTGCTGGCGGTCCAGCCGGTTCCCGACATCGTCCATCCGGTTCCCATCCTGAAGAACAGCCGGGTGGTCGAAGCCCCAAGCGGCCACGCCTATCAGTATATCGCCGCGCCCAACATCACCTGGGATGCGGCGCGCAGGGCAGCCGAAAAAATTTCCCATCGCGGCCAGCGCGGGTATCTCGCCACCATCGAAAGCGCTGATGAATATCGCTTCATTATCGATCAGGTGTTTCCGCATACCTATTCCGACGTCACCTATCTTGGTGGTCGCCAGACCGCACCGGGGGAATGGCGCTGGGTGACCGGACCTGACGGTGCCGAGGACGGCGGCAAGGGACGCTTGTTCTGGCGCGGCGACGAGCAGGGGGCGGTGCAGGGCAATCACTACGCCAACTGGATGTCCTCCGCTTTCCAGCATGGCGGCCCCTGGGATGTCAGCAAGGTTTGCTGCGTGACCTTGTTCTCTTACGGAATCCCGCAATTCTCCACCTCGCTGGGCAATGGTTTCGAGGAGGAGGGCGTGGCCGGCTATCTGGTGGAATTCGGCGGAACAAAGTAGGCCGGTGCCGGTTCCCGCAAGATGAAGAAGCCCTCCGGCATATTCTCCGGCATCCTTGCCGCGCTGATGGCGCTGGCGCTGGTGGCAATGGGCTGGTTCTGGAGCAACGAGGACCAATTCCCGCCCAACAGCCTGCCCTGGAAGCCGGTGACGCTGGATGCGCCGCCCCGATGGCTGGCGCACTGGCAAATCAACCGCATGAACTGGGACGCGCAACTGTGCCGCGACACGCTCAAGACGGCTTCGCAGCTTGAGGTAATGGCGCTGGCCGACCGCCAGATGGGTGGCCAGAAGGGGATGGAGTGCCGGTTTGAGAATGTGATGCGCGCCACATCGAGCCCGATCGCCTTCTCGCCGCGCGTCACCGCCACCTGCGGCGTTACCGCGGCGCTTTACTGGTACCAGGGGCAGCTCGCAAAAGCCGCCGAAACCCATATGGACAGCAGGCTGACCGGCATCACCCAGCTTGGCACCTATGCCTGCCGCAACGTCAACAATGCAGAAGAGGGCCGGCTAAGCCAGCACGCCACCGCCAATGCCATCGACATTGCGGGTTTCCGCTTCGCCAATGGCAAGACCGTGTCGGTTCTGCGAGATTTCGGAAAAGACACGCCCGAAGGGCGCTTCCTGGATGCCGCGCACAGCCAAGCTTGCGGCCTGTTCAATGTGGTGTTGGGACCGCGCTACAACAAGCTGCACGCCGACCATTTCCATCTGGATATGGGCCGCTTTCTGATGTGCCGCTAGCGGGCCGGCGCGCCGTTTTGCTTGTAGCGATCGGCGATACTGATTGTCCCCATGGGCCCAGAAAAACCGCCGCCGGAGCATATCCGGCGGCGGGATGATTGCGGCTACTGCCAGTCGCGGTCGATCTTGTAGTAGCTGTAGGTTTTTTCGCGGATGCCACCCAGGCTGCCGTCATGCTTGACCAGATCCTTGAGATCATAGGCCGGCGCATTGTCGATGCTGTCCTTGTTCAGGGGCACGACATAACCGCCCTTGTCTTCGCTGTAATCCAGCATGGACCAGGGGACGGGATAGTATTTCTCGCCAATCCCAAACAGGCCGCCGAAGCCCAGCGCTGCAAACATGATCTGATTTGACTGCTTGTCGAGCACGACATCCTCGACGGTACCGATCTTGTCCCCCGCATCGTTATAGACGGCGGTGCCTTTGACCTTGGATGCCAGAATGGCGCTGGTGTGACCGGTGCTGGTCGTCATGAATTCCTCCAAAAATGGTGTTTGGTGGAAACGCCAACGCCGCCATGGCGTTGCCGGAACTTCGCAATTTCCTTGGTTTCCCGTGCAAATCGAAACTCGGATGGAAACCGCTGCCCGGCGGGGACGTTCCCGAACGGGATTCTCTCAAAGGACCAAATGCCATGACGGTCAAGAGCGCTATCGAACAGGCCACCAAGTCGGTGCTGGATGCCATGGCGCCTCCGGCGCTGGAAGCGGACATTCTCGAGAC
>JBBSKJ010000050.1:0-10981 GCA_038256475.1 Micropepsales bacterium
CAGTCGGTGCTGGGCGATTGCGAGGGCTGTCACGGCAAGAATCTCGCGGGCGGTGTCGAACTGATGACGCCGTTCGGCAAGCTGGTGGCGCCCAACATCACATCGGACAAGCAAACCGGGATCGGCAATTACACGGCGGAGGATTTCCGCCGCGCCATGAAGGACGGGATTGGGCCGGGCGGCAAGCGGCTCTATCCCGCCATGCCCTATCCGGCCTACGCCAAGATGAGCGATGCCGACATCGCCGATCTGTGGGCCTATTTCAAGACGGTGAAGCCGGTGCGCCATGCGGTGGACGTCAACCAGCTTCGCTTTCCCTTCAACCTGCGTTTCATGATGCGCGGCTGGAACATGCTGTTTTTCCGGCCGGCACTTTATGCGCCCGACAAAGCCAAAAGCGCGGCGTGGAATCGCGGCGCCTATATCGCCACCGGCCCGGCCCATTGTGGCACCTGCCACACCCCGAAAAGCTTCTTCGGTGCAGACAAGGGCCTGGCGTTGTCAGGCGCATCGCTGCAAGGCTGGTTCGCACCCGATCTCACCGGCGACCGCGTTGCGGGCCTGGGCGGATGGAGCGCCGCCGAAGTGGTGGAATATCTCAAGACAGGTCGCAACACGCATTCCATCGCGTCGGGGCCCATGGGCGAGGTCATCGAGCATTCGACGTCGAAAATGAACCAGGCCGATCTTCGCAACCTGGCGGTTTATCTCAAGGATCTGGCCGCATCACCGGGCAATGGCGGCGGGGCGAGTGGCGTGGAAGCGCAGATGAAATCGGGCGCTGCCATATACCGGATGAATTGCGCCGCCTGCCACAGCCTGGATGGGCGGGGTGACAAGGTTCTGTTCCCACCGTTGGCCGGCAACGCGTTGGTGCGCCAGACCAGTGCCGAAACGCTTGCGCGTGTGGTGCTGGCAGGCACCAAGGCGGTGGCGACGCGCGAGGCGCCCACCGGCCCCGGAATGCCCAGCTTCGCCTGGAAGCTGAATGATGCGCAGGTCGCCAATCTGCTCACTTACATCCGCAACAATTGGGGCAATCGCGCGCCAGCGGTATCCGCCGATGCGGTGAAGAAGATCAGGACGTTTTTGCAGCCCGCATCTCGCTGAACAGGGCTTCGATATCCCGGGCAAAACGTGGGGTGTCGAACAGCGGTGAGGCGCGGCCCGCCAGTTTTCCCCGCAAGCCTTTCAGCCGCGCGGGATCGCGCGCCAGTTCCAGCGCCAGGCTTTCGTAAGCGGCGGCGTTTTGGGTCACCAATTCTGGCAGGCCCGCTGACTGCAACATGCTGGCGGCGACCCGGCCGGCATAGGCGGTTCCCCGGCAGGTCAGGACGGGAAGGCCCGCCCACAAAGCATCGCAGGCGGTGGCATGGGCATTGTAGGGCAGGGTGTCCAGAAACAGGTCGGCCAGGGCATGGCGGGCAAAATGGATATCCAGCGGCGCCCCGGCCGCGAACACCAGCCGCTGTGGATCGATGCCATGCGCTTCAGCCGCGCGTTCCAGATTCTGCGCCGCCGCCTCACCCGGCTTCTTCAGCCACAACACGCTGCGGGGCACCTGATCGAGCAGCCGCATCCAGATGGCAAAGACCGGTGCGGTGAATTTCCAGTTGTTGTTGAAAGAGCAGAAGACAAAGCCGTCTTCAGGCAAGCCCGCCTTGGCGCGAGACGGCGCAGTGCCGATGAGGTTGCCAGTGTCGGTGGGGAAGAAACAGTTGGGCAGATATGCGAGCTTTTCGGAAAACGCCTCTGCGTTCGGCGCCACAACGCGGTCCGCGATGAGGTAATCAATGAAGGGCGCACCGGTGGTCCCGGCATAGCCCAGCCAGGTCGCCTGCACCGGGGCGGGGCGGTGGGCGAGAACATCGAAATTGTCGCCCTGGGTATGGCCGTTCAGGTCGACCAGCACATCGACTTCCAGCTGGCGCACCAGTTCCGCGACGGCGCGGGGATTTTGGTCTTTCACATCGTGAAACTGGTCGAACGCCGCCATCAGCCGCCGCCGCTGGGCGCTGCCATCATCCGGGCCGGTGGAGATGCCCAGGACATCAAAGCGCCCCCGGTCATGGGTCTCGATCAGCTGGACGATCTGGGCCGCCACCGGGTGATGGACAAAGTCCGAAGAAATATAGGCCAGGCGCAGCTTGTCATGCGCGTAGCGTGCCGTGGCTATCGCTGTTGGCGGATGGGGAAAGCGCGCGCGGATCACATTGCGGGCGCACTGTAGCTGCAGGGCCTCGTCGCCGCTATAGCCCAGCAGCACCCAGGGCGGAACCGCTTCGCCCGCCGCGATGCGCGCCGGCATCTGCGTGCCGATCCGCAGCGTGCGGTCCCAGTCGCACAGATTCAGCGCCGCCATGGCCGCGCCGCCAAAGGCATGCGGCTGGCCACCGGCGCGCTCGAAACTGTCCAGCGCTTCTTCATGGCGTTTGAGCTGTTGCAGGGCGCCGCCGCGATTGCTCTGGGCTTCGGCGTAATCGGGCCTGAGCGCCAGAGCGCGGTCATAGCTGGCCACCGCCTCGTCATAGCGCATCAATCCTTGCAGCGCATTGCCGCGATTGTTGAAGGCTTCGGCGTCACCGGGCCGCAAGCTCAGCGCCCGGTCGAAACAGCCCAGCGCGTCGGCGAAGCGCCGAAGGTCGAGCAGGGCGCTGCCGCGATTGTTGAAGGCAGCCGCAAATTGCGGCGCCAGCTTGAGCGCGTGATCATAGGCCGTGAGGGCCTCGGCCGGGCGCTTCAGATCCTGCAGCACGCTGCCACGATTGTTCAGCGCCTCAACATAGTCTGGCTGCGTGGCCAGCGCCGCGTCATAATCGGCCAGCGCCTCGTCAAAGCGGCCCAGCGATTGCAGCACGGTGCCGCGATTGTTCAGGGCCTGCGGCCAGCCGGGCCTTGCCGCCAGGGCGCGGGAGAAGCCGGCCAGCGCGTCGCTTTCGCGGCCCAGGGTCTTGAGAATATTGGCATGGTTGAGCAGGGCGTCGGCGTCACCTGGGCGCAGCGTCAGCGCCTCGGCGATCTCGCGCAAAGCATCTTCCCTGCGCCCCTGCTGGGCCAGGGCGACGCCCAGCAGGTGGCGCGCGGTGAAATCGCGCGGGTCCGCCGCCAGCGCCGCGCGGTAAAGCCGTTCGGCCTCGGGCAGGTTGCCGCTGCGGTGCAGCGTCACCGCCTGGTCTGTTAAGGATTTTGTGTTCATGAAGCGCTTGCCGTCCCCGCCCTAGTATTGCTGCTGGCAGAGCAAAGGTTAAGCCGTATTTGCCGCGGCTTTTGGGCGTGGTATCTCTTGGGCAACAAGTAAGAACAGGAAATGACATGGGAACAAACAGGCGGGACGTCCTCGGCCTTATGGGCGGCGCGGCAATCGCGGCGGCCTCGCCAGCATGGGCGCATGACCCGGCGGTGGTGGAATGGAACGCGCACATGTTCAGTTCCGACACCAAGCGCTATCCCTTTCATCCGCGCGCCACCTACAAGCCCGACGCCGCCACCTTTCCGGCCGATCCGCTGGGCGTCTACCAGAAGCACCTGAAAGAATTCGGCATCGACAAGGCGGTGGTGGTACAGCCCGAACCCTATGGCGATGATCACCGCCTGGTGCTGGATTGTCTGCGCCGCGCCCCGGCATCGCAACTGAAGGCGACCAGCCTTTTCTATCCCAAGGACCCCGCCGCACCAAAGAAGCTGGCTGCGCTGGTGAAGAAAGAGCCGCGCATTATCGCCACCCGCATCCACGCCCATCGCGGCAAGGAAGTGTATATTGACTCGTTCGCCGCGCCCTATGTCCGCGCCCTGTGGAAGCAGGCAGCCGATCTTGGCGTGATCATGGAGTTGCATATCGGTCCCAATTATGCGCGCCAGGCGGGCGCCGCCATCCGCGCATTCCCGGGCTGCAAGGTGCTGATCGATCACATGGCCGAACCCAAGCTTGGCAATCCGTATGAGTTCGCCGATGTGCTGGAGCTGGCCAAGCTGCCCAATGTCTATATGAAGCTGTCAGGGGTGGATTATATCGCCACCGACAAACCCTATTTCCAAAGCGTTCTGCCTTTCACCACCCGGCTGATCAAGGAATATGGTCCCGACCGGATGGTGTGGGGCGGCGGTTCGCCCCGCATCGTCGATGTCCATATGAAGGGCTATTCGGCGGCCGACATCGCCAAGGTCAAGGGCGGCAACCTGCAAAAACTGCTGAACTGGTAGGAGTGCTCTTAATGCGCCGTCTGCTTTTGATGCCCGTCATGATAGCGCTCGCATCAGGTGCTGCGCTGGCCGAACCCACGCGCGATGAAGTGATGGCGGGTGCCGAGCGTTGCGACGGTATTGCCGACAACCGCGTCTGGCTGGACTGTTTTTACGGCTCGGCACAGCCGATGCGGGCGCTGCTGAATTTGCCGCCTGCCAATCCGGCCCAGGTGCGTCTGGTGCCGCCGCGCGGCGCCGAACCCCAGCGCCGGGTCGCCAGCGCGAGACGGCAGGAAAGCTCCGGCGGTTTCTGGGCCGATCTGGTCAGCACGACCAAACCGGAAGCCTCCAATGTCGCGATGACCAAGTATGAATTCAACCGCAATGGCGCCGTCACCGTCTCGCTGGTAGACGGTCAGGTGTGGCGGCAGCTGGAATCCGATCTGATCCGCGCCAGATGGAACAGGCCGGCCAATACCTATCGGGTGGATATCAGTTCGGGGCTGGGCGACACCTTCGATCTGAGGGTGCGCGGCGAGAAGGGCAGCGTCTATCGGATGCGCCGGGTTACGGCGCGCCCCTAATAGCCGTGGCCGTAATACGAGCCGTAATAGCCGCCATTGCCGACATCGATGTCCGCTTGCACGCCGCCATAGCCGCCGCTGTACCCGGCGCTGTAGCCACCACCATAACCGGCGCCATAGCCGCCGCCATACGCATAGTCGCTGCGGTAGGTGATCGGCCGGTCATAACCCTTATGGCCATAGTCATAGGTGAAGTCGTAATTGGCCCAGGCGCCATTATCGGCGGGGCCGGGGCCATAGACAACGCAGCCGCCGAGCAGCGGCAGGGCGAGACAGATCGCGGCGGCGAGTTTCTTCATGGCCTGGTCCCAATGGTTGGTCGCCTCAAAATGGCACACCCGCCCCAGCGCGGCGAGGCAAGCCCGGGATTAGGGTAAATGGGCCTTCCGGCGCTTGCGCGTTAACGCTAGCGTGGCGTGAAAACAGGGTGCCCGCATGAGCAAAAACGACCGGCGCGATTTCCTTGTGGCGGCGGGGCTCAGTTCCGCGGCGCTGGCCTTTGCGTCGGGCGATGTGAAAGCAGAGACGCTGTCGCCGGCCCCCGCGGTCAAGCCTGAGCATCACATACGCTTCGCGGTCTGCGGCATCAGCCATGATCATATCCATGGCATGATCGAGGCGGTCCGGCGCGGCGGCGGCGAGCTGGTTGCGGGCTGGGGCCTGGAGCCGGACAAGCTGGCGGTGTTCCGCAAGCGCTATCCCGAGGTGACGATCGCCGCCACCCAGGACGCGATCATCAACCGCTCTGACATTCAACTGGTGTTGTCGTCCCATATCGCGAGCGAACGAGCCGCGATCGGCGTCGCCGTCATGAAGACGGGCAAGGATTTTCTCGCCGACAAGCCCGGCATCACCACGCTGGAAGACCTGGCGCTGGTGCGCCAGACCATCGCCGAGACCGGTCGCATCTACGCAATCCTTTATTCCGAACGGCTCGAGGTGCGCGCTGCGGTGTATGCCGGCGAGCTGATCAAGCAGGGCGCCATCGGCAAGGTGATCCAGACCATCAACATCGCCCCCCACCAGATCGTGCAGCGTGGGGGGCTTGTCGGCGGCGGCAGCGGGCGGCCCGAATGGTTTTGGAACGACGCGCAGTTCGGCGGCATTCTCTGCGATATCGGCTCGCACCAGGTCGACCAGTTCCTTTATTACACCGGCTCGACCAGCGCCGAAGTGGTATCAGCGCAGGTGGCGAATCTGCGCCATCCGGCGCGGCCGCATTTCCAGGATTTCGGCGACATGATGCTGCGCGGCGATCGTGGGCTTGGCTATGTCCGTCTCGACTGGTTCACGCCGGGCGGCCTGGGCACCTGGGGCGATGGCCGGCTTTTCGTGCTGGGCACCGATGGCTATCTGGAAATTCGCAAATATGTCGACGTGGCGGTGGCCCAGCGCGGCAACAATCTCTTTGTGGTGGACGGCAAGAGCGCGCGCTATATTGACTGCGCCAATGGGCCGCTGCCGTTCGGACATCAATTCGTCACGGATATTGTGCGGCGCACACAAACGGCGCAGGATCAGGCGCAATGCCTGCTGGCGGCGGAATTGTCGATCCGGGCGCAGAAGAATGCGACCCACATCACGCTAACCGGTTGAAAAACGGCTGTACTGGACCATTTCCGGGCTTTTCAGGCTGCGTTTTTAATTGCAACCTGTGCGCACCAGGAAGACGCAAAGCCGTCAGCCGATCAAACCAAAGTTCACGGGGAAGATTCATGAAGATAAAGACTATTTTGCTGGCCGGTATGGCGGCAGCTTTGCTGACCGGCCTGTCGGCAAGCGCCCAGCAGCCGGCGCAACCGGCCAATGCCATGCTTCCGGAAATGCCCAAGGAGACCACCCGCACCGGCAAGCATATCAACCGCATCATCGACATGTGGAAGAAGGGCCAGCCGGTCTATTACGCGCAGATCAGCGGCGGCGGCTATGAGAAGGGCAAGGAGATGGCGGCCACCAAGGCCGACTACATCACCTACGAAATGGAGCACGGCCCGCTCGACTTCAAGGAACTGCAGGAATTCATGCGCGGCCTGGTTGAAGCCGGCCCGACCCGTACCGGTCACAAGACCCCGCCAGTGATCGTCACCCTGCCGATTTCGGGCACCACCGACGCAATGCGCGCCAACACCTGGATGATCCAGCAGACGCTGGCCGCTGGCGTGCACGGCATCCTGCTTTGCAATGCCGAGAGCCCCGAGGCCATTCGCCTGATGATCGAAGCCTCGCGCTATCCCTTCGCGCCGCGCGTCGACGGTCTTGCCCAGGGTACCCGCGGCGCCGGTTCGCAAGGCTATGCCTCGCGCATGTGGGGCGTGACGGCGCAGGAATATATGCGCATCGCCGATCCGTGGCCGATGAATCCGGATGGCGAGTTGCTGTTCGGCCTGAAGATCGAGAACACGCGCGCCGACGCCAATGTCGAAGCCTCGGTTCGCGTTCCGGGCGTTTCCTTCGCGGAATGGGGTCCAGGCGATCACGGCTTCTACATCCTGGGCCGTCCCGGCACCTACCCGGCGGGCCACCGCAGGGCTGACATGCAGGCCGCTCGTTCGCGCGTGCTGGCTGCCACCAAGGCCGCCAACATCAAGTTCCTGAACTCCTGCAGCGATGACCCCAAGAGCGACAGCTATGTCATCGACATGATCAAGGATGGCACCATGATCTGCACCGGCGGTGAATCACCGGCGGCGGATACGGGGCGCAAGTTCACCAAGCGTACGGATCCGTTCTGATCGGGCCGTTCTGATCCAGCAATGAGAAAGCCCCCGCGCCAAAAGCGCGGGGGCTTTTTTATGTGCCGGTTGCGGTCAGCGCTGGGAAGCTCTAGGTTTCGGGGGAAGGGGCGTCACACGTAGGAATTATCATGCGCCGCTTTCACATCCTTGCCGCAGGCCTTACTTTGAGCGCCGCCACTCTGCTTCCCGCCTTGGCCGGTACCAGCGACCTCAAAGGGCCGGACGGTTCCGCGCGCGGCAGCATCACCGTCACAGCCGCCCCCAAGGGCGTCGTCATGAAAGTCCAAGCGCGGGGCCTAACGCCCGGCTGGCACGGCATTCATTTTCATGAGAAGGGCGACTGCAGCAATCCCAAATTCACCAGCGCCGGCAGCCATGTGCACAATGCCAAGCCGGTGGTGCATGGCCTGCTGAATCCCAGCGCCAATGATTCCGGCGACCTGCCCAACATCTTTGCCGGCGCCGATGGCACGGCGACGGCGGAAATCTATTCGGCGCTGGTGTCGTTCAAGGGCGGATCGGCCATGCCGTCGCTGTTGGACCCTGACGGGTCTGCGGTGGTGATCCACGCCAATCCTGACGATCATAACAGCCAGCCGATCGGCGGGGCGGGCGATCGTGTGGCTTGTGCGGTGATCCGGTAAAGCCATGCGGCTCGACGACCTTCGTCCCAGCGACAATATGGACGACCGCCGTGGCAGGGGCGGGGGCTTCGGCCCCCGTCTGGCCTTTGGTGGCGGCGGGCTGGGACTGGTCGCCGTACTGGCCATCTCGCTCATTTCGGCGTGGATCCGCGCATGTTGCTGGAAGGCGGGCCGATGCCTGTCGACCAGAGCCAGCAGCAGGGCGGGCCCCGCGCCGATGACGCCGCTTATACCTTCACGCAGCGAATCATCGGCTCGGCCGAGGATGTCTGGGGACCGCTGATGCAGGAGCAGGGCGCGCGTTTTGTGCCCGCACGCGTGACGACCTATGACCATGTCACGCCCACCGGCTGCGGCACCGGCCAGTCGGCCGCGGGACCGTTCTATTGCCCCAGCGATGGGGGAATTTATCTCGACCTCACTTTCTTCAACGAACTGGGCCAGCGTTTCGGCGCGCCCGGCGAGTTTGCCCGCGCCTATGTCATCGCCCATGAATATGGCCATCACATTCAGAACCTGATGGGCGTGATGGACCGCCATGGCGGGCGGGACCAGGGCGCCGACAGCAATTCGGTGCGCATCGAGCTGCAGGCGGATTGCTTTGCCGGCATCTGGGCCACACGTGCCGACCGGCGCTTCAACATGCTGGAAAGCGGCGATGTCGAAAGCGGGATGCAGGCGGTCTCGGCGGTGGGCGACGACACGCTGCAAAAAGGCGTGGGCCGCGGCTATGTCGTGCCGGACTCTTTCACCCATGGCTCCAGCGCCCAGCGTGTGCGCTGGTTTCGGCGCGGCCTGAGCAGCGGCGATGTGGCCACCTGCGATACCTTTTCGGCCGCCAGCCTGTAGCGGCCCGCCCGCCGCCATGCCAGTTTGGCCGCCATGCGCATCCTGATCGCCGGTTTCCAGCACGAGACCAACACCTTCGCCCCGTCAAAGACGATGTATGACGACTTTGTGCGGGGCGGCGCTTTTCCCGCCATGGCGCGCGGCGCCGACCTTATGGCGATGCGGGACGTGAACATTCCCATCGGCGGTTTCATCCGCAACATGGAAGGCCCGCGCACCGAACTGGTGCCGGTACTTTGGGCGGGGGCAACGCCTGCGGCGCATGTCATGCGCGATGCGTTTGAGCGCATCGCCACTGAAATTGTCGGGTGCGCGCGGGCGCAGGATTTCGACGGCGTCTATCTCGACCTGCACGGCGCCATGGTCTGCGAGCATGACGATGACGGCGAGGGCGCGCTTTTGGCGCGGCTGCGCGAAGTGGTCGGTCCCAGAGTGCCGATCGTGGCCAGCCTGGACCTGCACGCCAATGTCACCCGCCGAATGCTGGAAATGGCCGATGCCCTGGTGGCCTATCGCACCTACCCGCATGAAGACATGGCGGAAGCAGGCGAACGGGCCGCCGGGTTGATGAAGCGGCTGCTGACGCGCGGCGCACGCTTTCATCGCGCCGCCCGCCGGTTGCCATTCCTGATCCCGATCAATGCCATGTGCACCATGGTGGAGCCGGCACAGGGCACTTACCGGGCGCTGGCTGGCGCGGAAGCCGCGCAGGATGTCGCGCTGTCGTTCGCGCCGGGCTTCCCGGCGGCTGACTTCCCTGAATGTGGCGGTGTGGTGTGGGGCTATGGCGCCGATGCCCGCATCGAAAGTGTGGTGGCCGGCCTCACCGAATACATCGTCTCCCGCGAAGCGCAATGGGTGGTGCCGTTCCTGGAGCCCGAGGAAGCGGTGCGCCAGGCGCAGGCCATCGCGGCGCGGGCAACGCGGCCGGTTGTGATTGCCGACACCCAGGACAATCCGGGCGGCGGCGGCGATTCCAACACCACCGGGATGCTAAAGGCGCTGGTGCATTGCGAGGCGCAGGGCGCCGCCATCGGCCTGATGGTGGACGGGGCGGCGGCGCGCGCGGCGCATGAGGCGGGCGCGGGCCATGACATCACCATCGCGCTGGGCGGCCAGTCGGGCGTGGAGGGCGACGCGCCGTTTGAAGCCACCTTCCGGGTCGAGCAATTGTCAGACGGCATCTGCCGCTATGACGGGCCGATGATGAACGGCAAGCTGACCCATGCCGGGCCCTCGGCGCGGCTGTCGATCGGCGGGGTGCAGATCGTGGTCAGCACCTACAAGGACCAGATGCTGGACCGCAATCTCTACCGCATGGCGGGCGTCCAGCCCGAGGAGATGAAAATCCTGGTCAACAAAAGCTCGGTGCATTTCCGTGCCGACTTCCAGCCGATCGCCGAGGCCATACTGGTGGCCAAGGCTCCCGGGCCGCTTCGGGCCGATCCGGCCGATTTCCCCTGGACGCGGCTGGCCCCGGGCATGCGGCTGCGCCCGCTGGGGCCTGCCTTTCAGGCGCCTTGATCTGCGGGTAAGCTGCTCGCAACAAGAACAGGCAGGAAGAGGCGTTGATGGTCGATCTCAGCCGCAGGAACGCGCTCGTCGCCACAGGTGGGGCCGCCGCCATGGCGGGCGCGGCGGCGGCCGGTCTGACCGGCGCCAGCGCCCAGCCGCGCGCCAACTTGTCCGGCTATGCCGTCAATCTGGATTGCTGGTTCCGGGACGTGCCTTTTGAAAAGCGCTTCGCGCTGGCGCGGGAGGCAGGCTTCAGGACTATCGAGTTCTGGCGGGCGCGGCGCGCGCCGGGGCTGGATGCGACCGTGATCCGGCGGTTGGCGGATGAAAATGGGCTGGTAATCGACCAGTTTGCGCCCGAGGCGCCCCGTTTCTGCGATCCCGCAGCGCATGGCGAGCTGGTGAAAATGATCGAGATCACCATTGCCGATGCGCGCGTTCTGGGATGCACCCAGTTCACGCTGGTGGGGCA
>JBBSKJ010000051.1:0-10933 GCA_038256475.1 Micropepsales bacterium
CCAATGATAATTGCTGGCGACGCGCATGGCGAAATGGCTGCCCCCGGCCGCGCCACCATAATCAGTCTTGCGCAAGGCCGGCGATGCCTCCACCGACAAGGACATGGTGGGCGCCTTGATAAGCGTATAGCCCAGGCCGGCGGACGCGATCACGCGGCTGCGAAAACCCTGCGCGCGGTTTCCTTCCCAGCTGGTGAGACCGAGCACATAGAGCCGATCATGGAATTTGAAGTTGGTCTGGTGGCCAACGAAATAACGGTTTCGCTGCTCGGTCCCATTGTATCTGAGATAGTCCACCGAAGCGGTGGCGGAATTCTTCCATCGAAGGCCATCCTTCACCAGGGAAACGGAGCCGGTCACGCCGGTGCTGCTGACCGTTCCGGCCGAATTGGTGGCGCCAAACTCGCCCCGGCCCTTCCAGCCCTGGAAAAACCGTTGCCGCCGGAGATTGGCCCGGCGCTGAAGATCGGCGCGCGCCTTCAGCCTGGCGACCAGCGCATCAATTTCGCCGATCGATTGCGGGTTGGATTTCTTCGCCAGCCGGACAACCGCATTGACGGCGGCCGGCTCCTCGTTTTCGACCGCATGCCGGATCATGTCGGCAACAGGCCCCGGCAAAGGCGCGGCCTGCGCCAAGCCGGGCACTGCGAGTAGGACGACAATCGGAAAAACTTTGCGCAGGGCGATCATGACAGTCTCTTCGGCAACACGGGGGCAAAACACGGGGGCCAAACCTGTGTGCCAAAGCCCCTTTGCCCAAGGCAAGCAAAAATGGCCCGCCTGCACCTGCACGCACTGGCGCACCCGCCATTGGCGGCGCCGTGGTGCGTGAAATCGATGTCATCTGCGACGCCCACCAAGCGGTCGGCCTGCACATCCAGGCCCGCGCCAGGGCTTGTTGCCACATGGTACCGGGACCAGCGACGCGCCGTCCCCGAAAATTTCCAACAGATTCCGCGTGATACGGCGCGAATCCGGGGGGTTTTTCAACGGTTCCGGCTCGACCCGGCGCATCACCCCAGATAGCATCGCGGCCATAAGGCCGGGACCACCGGCGCGTAAGGAGGAAAGCGCTTCAACATCCGCGAAACCAAGGTCCCCCGCGGACCTTCGAAACGCGCGTGCCCGCACTTTTCCCACCAGAAAACCGGATGACCTGCACCAATGAACATTGAGATCAAGAAGATGAACGCCGCCACCCTCAGCGCCGAAGAGCGCGCCCGTTTTGAAGATGTTGGGTTCATGACCTGCATGACCCTGGTGATGCTGGGCAACTATGCCCAGACCGGCCATTTCGGCGGCCCCCTGGCCTACACGCCGTTCAACGTCACCGCCCATCTGCTGGGACCGGAGCGCGGCGGCCTGCGCTATGACATACGCCGCCCCAAGCATCCCTTCGGCGACAAGTTCATGATGGCGGCGGGACACAGCGTGCCGACCTGCTACGCGCTCTACATGATCCTGGGCCAGGCGATGGAGCGCCGCTTCAAGGCCACCGGCGACAAGAAGTATCAAGTCGATCCGGACGTGGCGATCCTGCCGATCGATGCGCTGGGCTTTCGCCGGGGCGCCGGCGCGCTGGAGACGCTGCTCTCCGATCAAAAACTTACGGACGACCCGTTGTTCGCCCAGGCCAAGGCGCGCGGCATCAAGGCGCTGTCGGGCCATGCCGAAAGCATCGATGTCACCAATGACGTGAACGGTGGTCCGTCGGGCGTTGGCGTCGCCACCGCCGCCGGCAAAGCCGCCTTCTGGGACATGGCCGGCGCCACCGACAGCCCCAAGGTCATCGCCCTGGAAGGCGAGTTCGCCATGACCGAAGGCCATGCGCAGGAACTCAAGACCCAGGCGCTGTCGTTGCAGGTGGGCAAGCGCCTGCGCGTCATCCTGTCGGACAACAATGCCGGCATCGACGATGTGCTGCTGGGCGGGGTGGTGCCCGCCAAATATGCCGACGCCTACAAGCTGGCGGACCAATGGTCCTCCTATGGCTGGAACGTGCTGAGCGTCGAGAACGGCGCCGACTATGGCCAGATCGCCGCCAACTTCGCCGCGATGGAAAATTGGGACGCCAGCGACCGGCGGCCGATGATCTCCATCGCCAAGACCACGAAGGGCTATTGGCCGAGCGCCGCGGACGGCAAGCTGGGCAGCGTCAAGCAGATCGTCAGCTATGCCAGCCATCCCTATGGCTACAAGATGAACTCGGAATATTTCGTGGCGCTGGCCGAAAGCTTCGAGCAGCGCTACGGCGTCACCTTCGACGGCATCCGCGACGGCGCGGTGACCGACCCCAAGCAGCGCCTGATCCAGTTCAAGACCAATATCGACAAGGTGATGTCGGTGATGGACAAGAACGGGCTGGGCGACTGGCTGGCCGACCGGTTGGTGGAAATCGGCGATGGCGTCCGGGACGACCACAAGCTCGCCATCGACAACCAGAATGATCCCTTCCAGGACGAACGCCTGCGCGTCGCCAAGCTGCCCACCGAGCCGCAGAAGCTGAAAGTGAAGAACCGTGTTTCCGGCGCGGAAAAGGAAGTCTCTGTCAGCCTGTTCAAGAAGCCGGGCGAAGCGGCGGGCGCGCGCCGCGGCATTTCCGAAATCATCAAGTGGATGAACTATGTCACCGACAACCGCTTCGTCACCTTGGCGGCGGACCTGTCGGAATCCATCAATGTCGAGCATGGCAGCCTGTGGGGTCATTACGATCCCGAAACCAACCCGCTGGGCACCCGCATCAAGGCCGCCATCCAGGAAGCCGGCAATGTCTGCTCCGCCATCGGCATGGTCAGCCAGAGCGCCAGCGTCGATCCGGACAAGTTCGCCGGCGTCTGGGCGCTGTCGGGCACCTATGGTGCCTTCACGCCCCTGATGTACACGCCGGCGCGCGTCTGGAGCCAGCAGAACCAGGACAGCCGCTTCCGCATGGGCGTACTGCACATTCTGGCCGGTCACTCAGGCCCGGAAACCGCCGCTGACGGCCGCACCCATTTCGGCATCTTCGCCACCCAGGTCTGGCGGCTGTTCCCGCGCGGCCAGGTCATTCACCTGAACTTCTGGGATTATAACGACGTGGCGTCCGGCTATTTCGCCGCCGCCGAAATCGCGGCGCGCGATCCCAATGTCGGTGTCATCATCATCGAGGTCGCCCGCCCCGACAATCTCGTGACCGACCGCAGTAAATTCGCCGATCCCGACATCAAGGCCGCCGCCAAGGGCTTTTATGTCATCCGTGACTTCACACCGGGCAAGCCGCGCCACGGCTATGTCGTGAGCCAGGGCGCGTCTTCGACCGTCAATCTGGTGAAGATTCTGCCGCGCCTGGAAGAAGCCGGGATCAATGTGAAGATCATCTCGGCCATCAGCGAGGAACTGTTCGACCGCCAGCCGCAAGCCTATCGCAATTCGGTGCTGCCGCCCGAAGCGCTGGTCGATGCCATGGTGGTTTCCACCGGCACCCGCCGCGTCATGCCGGTACGGAATCTGGGCCCGCTGGCCGACGAATATTCGCTGACCTCGGACTGGGACAATCAGTGGCTGACGGGCGGGCTGGAGGGCGAAGTGATCGCCGAAGCCCATCTGGACCCGGATTCGATCTTCAACGGCATCTCCCGCTTCGCCAAGGACCGCGACAAGCGGCTGGCCAGCCTGGCGGCGCAGCTCAAGGCGCTGGAGAAATAGTCAGGTCATCGTCACCGCGACGCGGCCCAGCGCCCCAAAATCGCCCTCGACGCGATCGCCTGCCGCAATCGTCAGCGGCTTGACGCAGGTGCCGGTGGTGACCACCTGCACGCGCCCCAGCGTCATGCCATGGCGGGACAGTTCGTTGGCCAGCCAGGTCAAAGCGATGATCGGCCCGCCCAGCACGTTGCTGCCCTGCCCTCCTTCGACCACCGCGCCATTGCGAAGACCGCGCACCCTGTGCGCGGCGAGGTCGAGGCCGCGCCAATCCTTCGCCGCCGGACCCAGCACAAAGCGATGGGCGCAGGCATTGTCGGCGATCAGGCTGGCAAGACCGACGCGCTCGAAATTGTTGTAACGCGAATCCGGTATCTCGATTGCCGGATGCAGGCTGGCGACCTTGGCCATCACTTCATCCTGCGTGTATTCCGCGCTGCGCGGCGGCATGTCCTGCGCCATGCGGAAGGCGAATTCCATTTCCGCCACTTTCATCAGATTGTTGCCAACCGCGCAGTCGCCGCCATCTTCGATGACGCGCTCGGCCAGGAGGCGGCCCGCCAGCGGCCCGTCCACCCCGATATGCTTCTGGCCGGCGATGGAGGTGGCGGCGATCTTCCAGCCATAAAGCGGCTGGCTGGTGTAGGTCTCGATGCAGGCCTGCACCCGATAGGCCTCGGCGCGGTCAGCGGGCAACAGCTCCGGCGGCAAACCATCCAGCCGCGTGCTTTCGCGCCAGTGGCGGTACAGCAGGTCGCAGCTTGCCTGTTTATGCGCGGCGTCCATGTCAGCTCTTCTTGCGCATCCGGTCGGCCACCGCGATGGCGGTGAAGATGAAGATCAGCACCAGCGGGATCACGGCAATCGTCCGGAACGAGGCTTCGGCGGCGGCGGCCAGTATCTGCTGCAGCTCCGCGCCTTGCGCATTGGCCACCAGATTGGGATCGCCGCCCGCCGCCTCAAGCTTGGCGCTGTCGGACACCGCGCCCAGGAATGGCAGCACCACCCAGGTGCAGGCCGCGCCCGCCGCGCCCATCAATCCGAACACCATGGTGCCGCTGCGCGGATAACGCTCGGCCACCGTCGCCAGCATGGTGGGCCAGAAGAAGCAGACGCCGAAGCCCCAGGCAGTCGACGCCAGGATCGCGCCCATCGGCCCATCGACCAAACTCAGCGCAAAAAGCCCGATGGTGGTGAAGATCGCCGAGAAGATCAGCAGGCCGATATTGCCCAGCACCCGCACCAGGGGGCCCGCGAAATGGCGCATCACGAACATCAACGCGCTGACATAGACCAAGAGCCAGATGCCCCGCATGCCCACGATCTGGGACAGCGCCACGTCGACCCACTGGCCGGGAGCGAACTCCGCCGCGGCGGTGAACATCATCAGACCCACCCACAGGAAGATGGTGGGGCTCTTGATCGTGGCCTTGATCATCTCGCCGGGCGTCACCGGCGCATCGGTCGAAGCGCTGACGGGAGGAAATTTCTCGACCCAGGCCAGCGCGGCGAAGGCCACGCACAGGACCGCCAGCACCACAAGCTCAAGACGCCAGGCCATACCCGCGCCATCGACCGCCAGGCCCATCAGCGCGCCGCCCACCACGCCCGCGGGATACCAGGCATGCAGAATGGAAAGGCGCGAGACACGATCTTCAGCATAGATCGCGCTGGTCAGGGGATTGATCACGGTTTCCACCATGCCCCAGCCAAGGCCCTGGATCAGCATGCCGACCCAAAGCGCGGTATAGGGCGAAATGCCCAGCGACCCCGCGCCGCCGACCACCGCGAAGCCCAGGATCAGAAGTACGGCAGCCGCCACCAGCGCATTGCGAAAACCGATCTTGGCCAACACGGCGCTGACCAGCAGCAACGTGATGGCGAAGCCGGCAAAGGCCGCGCCCAGCACGGCCCCCAGCATCGCCCCCGCGTTCACCGCATCGATGGGATCGAGATATTCGCTGCGCATATGCACGGCCGTGGCGGCGCGCATCGAAACCGCCGCGCCTGCCGTGAACAGCGCCATCAGCGCCACGAAGAACAGGCGCCCGCGGCGCAGCGGCGTATCGGTACTGGCGGTCTGCATGATCCTCACGCCCCTGTGCTTTTTTATGAGTAGGCCACAGGACGAACGTCCGCGCAAAGACCGGGACGGCACCCTGCCGGCCCCTTTTGTCTTTGCGGGCCGCGGACGTTACCGTTACCATCCCGGCGCACCCGGCTCAATGCGGCCGGCGCGAAAACAAGAACAGGCCCGCGACAGACGGGTTGGTGGGAGGCACTGATGCGCCGCTACATGGGGATCCGATGGCTCACCATCGCCCTGATCATGATGGGCGCGATGGTGAATTTCCTGTCCCGCGCCACGCTTTCAGTGGCCGCGCCCACGGTGATGGAAGACCTCGCCATCACCACCTACCAATATGGCCTGATCACCAGCGCCTTCCAGTTCTGCATCATGTTGCAGCCCGTGGTGGGATACATCATCGACATACTGGGCGTGAAGACGGGCTTCGCCATCTTCGCCTTTGCCTGGTCGGTGATCTGCGCCGCGCATGGTTTCGCGACCAACTGGCAGATGCTGGCCTTTTTCCGCGGCCTTTTGGGTTTCGCCGAAGGCGCCTTTTCGCCCGGCGGCTTGAAAGTGGTGGCGGAATGGTTTCCCGCCAAGGAACGCGGGCTGGCGGGCGGTCTTTATAATATTGGGCCCAGTATCGGGCAGATGCTGGCGCCGCCGCTGGTGGTGTGGGCGATCCTGTATTTCGGCAACTGGCAGATATCCTTCGTGATCGTGGGCGCGATCAGCCTCAGTTGGGTGGTGCTGTGGCTGCTCTTCTATCATCCCGTCGCCACGCATCCGAAGCTGTCGGCGGAAGAACGCGAACTGATCGTGTCGGGCCAGGAGAATTATCTTCTCTCCGACGACAAGAAGCCTTCCGTCATCAGCATTCTGAGGCGGCGCAATTTCTGGGGCATCGCCCTGCCCCGGTTCCTCACCGATCCGACCTGGGGCATGCTGTCTTTCTGGGTGCCACTCTATCTCACCCAGGTGCGCGGCTTCGATCTCAAGCAGATCGCCATGTATGCCTGGCTGCCGTTCCTGGCCGCCGATCTGGGCTGCCTCTTCGGGCCTGGCGTGGTGCTGTACCTGCAAAAGCGTGGCTGGGACCTGATCGACGCACGGCGCGGCGCTTTCACCGTGGGCGCCATCATGATGATCGGCGTCGCCTTTACCGGCACGGTGCAGAGCGCTTTTGCCGCCGTGGCGCTGCTCAGTCTTGCGGGCTTTGCCCACCAGACCCTGTCGGTCACCATGATCACCATGGCCACCGACCTGTTCCGCCGCAACGAGGTGGGCACGGTCGCCGGCATGGCGGGCACCTGCGCCAATCTCGGCATTCTCATTTCCACGCTGATCATCGGCGGGCTGGTCAGCACCATCGGTTACACGCCTTTTTTCATTGCCCTGGCGGTGTTCGACCTGATCGCCGCCATTGTTGTCTGGACCGTCATCAGGAAACCGTCCCATGCCTGATATTCCGAACGCCGTGACCGAAATTCAGAACCCCATTCTGAAGGGCTTTAACCCTGATCCCTCCATCGTGCGGGTGGGCGACGACTATTATATCGCGACATCAACCTTCGAATGGTTTCCGGGGGTGCGCATCCATCATTCCCGCGACCTGATGCACTGGCGGCTGATGCCGCCGCCGCTGCGCCGCCCCAGCCAGCTCAACCTGATCGGCAGTCCCGATTCCTGCGGCGTCTGGGCGCCCTGCCTCAGCCATGACGGCGAGCAGTTCTATCTGATCTATACCGATGTGAAACGCTATGGCCGCACCTCCGTCGGCGGCGCAGCGGGCGCCTCCTTGCGCGACTTCCACAATTACATGGTGACGGCCAAGACCATCGAGGGGGAATGGTCGGACCCGATCCATCTCAACAGCAGCGGTTTCGACCCCTCGCTGTTCCATGACGATGACGGGCGCAAATGGCTGGTCAACCTGCTGTGGGATCACCGCCCCGGCCACAACCGCTTTGGCGGCATCGTGGCGCAGGAATTTTCCCTGAAAGACCGCAAGCTGATCGGCAAGCGGGTCAACATCTTCAAAGGCACCGCGCTCGGCCTGACCGAGGCGCCGCATCTCTACAAACGCGGCGGCTATTACTATCTCCTGACGGCGGAAGGCGGCACGAACTACGAACACGCCGTCACCATGTGCCGCTCCAAGAACCTGCTGGGGCCGTATGAGCTGCATCCCGACACCACGATCATCAGCGCCCGCAACCATCCGGACGTCCCTTTGCAGCGCGCCGGTCATGCTGACCTGGTCGAAACGCAATCCGGCGACACCTACATCGTCTATCTCTGCGGCCGCCCCCTGACCCCGCGCGGCCGCTGCACCCTGGGGCGCGAAACCGCGATCCAGAAGATGCAATGGCGCGACGATGGCTGGCTTTATACCGAAGGCGAACCAGGGCTGCCGCAACTGACCACGCCCGCGCCCGCGCTGACGCCGCATCCCTTTCCCGCCGATCCCGACCAGGACGATTTCACGCTGGGAAGCATCAGCAGCCAGTTCCAGTGGCTGCGCAACCCCTGGCCGCAGAGCTTCATGAGCCTGACATCGCGCCGTAGATATTTGCGGCTGTTCGGTCGTGAGAGCATCGGCAGCCATTTCACCCAGGCGCTGGTGGCGCGCCGCCAGCAATCGCACTGTTTCAGCGCCCAAACCGAGATGGAGTTCGAGCCCGAGCATTTCCAGCAGGCGGCGGGGCTGGTCTGCTATTACGGCAGCAACAAATTCCACTATCTCCATGTCAGCCATGACGAGGATGCCGGCAAGCATATCGCCGTAATGTCGATGTTCCCCGAAATGCCGCCGCGCGACGCCCACACCGCACCCACTGCCATCCCGCCCGGCCTGCCCATCGGCCTGCGCGTCGAAGTGGATGGCGCGCGGCTGCTGTTCGCCTGGCGGGCGGGGGAAAGGGACTGGCAGCGCCTGCCCGAGGAATTCGCTGCTTCCATCCTGTCGGATGAGGCGACGGTGCCGGGCGCGCCCAACTTCACCGGCGCCTTTGTCGGCATGGCCTGCCAGGACACGGCTGGCACAGCCGCACCGGCGGACTTCCGCTTTTTCCGCTATGTCGAGCGCGACGCCCGGGACGACCCATTCGCCTAAAAGGAAGCGGTGTTTTGCGGCAGGCCGGGGACACTGGCCGCGAAGCGGAACAGCCCGCCCGCCAGCGGCTGGGCCGCCAAATCACCCGGCGCCAAGCCCTTGGTCGCGGTGGTGGCATAAACGGTGGTGAGATCATCGCCGCCAAAGGCCAGCTTGGTGACATTGGCGGTGGGAAACTTCACGCTTTCGAGAAGCGCGCCTTGCGGCGAGTAACGCCGCGCCGACCAGCCGCCGAACAATCCGGTCCACAGGCACGCTTGCGCATCCACCACACACCCATCGGGATAGCCTGCGCCGTCTTCGATGCGGACAAAAACGCGCTTGTTGCTGAGCGCGCCCGCTTCATTCACGTCGAAAGCCCAGATGATCTTTTCCAGCGTGTCAGTGTGATAAAGCGTGGCACCATCCGGACTGAAAGCCGGTCCGTTGGTAATGACATAGCCCTCGTCCATCGCCGCCAGGCCGCCTTCATCCAGGCGATAGAGCTTGCCGGTAGCCGCCACTTCTTCATCGTCCATCGAGCCGAACCATAAACACCCCTTCGCATCCACCCCGGCGTCATTGAGACGGTTGCCGGGCAGATCCGGCTCCACGGTGCGGATCAGCGCAAACGTGCCGGTTCTAGGATCGAAGTCATAAAGACCTGTTTTGGCGCCCGCGATGAAATGGCCGTTCCTGCGCGGCGCCAAAAACCCCACCGGCGATGGCGCAGGCCAGCTCTGCGGACCGCCCATTGGATCAAAGCGATGAATCTTCTGCTGCTTGATATCGGTGAACCACAATGCGCCGTTCCACCAGACCGGACCCTCGCCCAGCGTGGCGGCAAGCGGCCAAACACATTCGGGAGCCGGCGTGGCTACCGCCATCCCGCATCGATCCAATATTCATGACCGGTGCACATGCGCCCGTCATCGGAAGCCAGGAACAGCACCAGGGCCGCGACATGCTCCGGCAGCAGCCGATCCTTGAGGCATTGCTGGGCCACGATCTCGGCCTCGCCTTCGGGCGTGTACCATTTCATCTGGCGCGGCGTCTTCACATTGCCCGGCACCACGGCGGTGACGCGGATATTGTCTTCGCCCAGTTCGCGCGCCAGCGCCCGCGTCATGCCCTCGATGCCGGCCTTGGCGGTTTCATAGACCAGCAGGCCCTTAAGGCCGAGATGCCAGGAAATTGAGCCGAAATTGATGATGGCGCCGCCGCCCCGCACCTTCATGCCCGGCGCCGCGGCCTTGGCGGCGAACAGCATGTGGCGCAGGTTGATGGCGATGCGATTGTCCCAATAGGTCGGCGTAATGTCTTCCAGCGCGTGGCGGTCATCATTGCCGGCATTGTTGACCAGCACGTCGATCGGCCCCAGCGACTGAAAGAAAATCTCGATGGCGGCAAGGTCGGCAAGATCGAGGCGGTAAAAGACTGGCGGAATCGGCACATCCTGCAAGCGCGCCACCAGAGCGGCGCTTTCCTGTTCCAGTATGTCCACGAAGATGGTTTCGGCGCCCTGACGCGCAAAGGCTTCGACCAGTCCGGCGCCGATGCCCGACCCACCGCCCGTCACCACCACCCGCTTGCCCGCGAGACTCGGATAGCGGGCGGCATCTTCCGTCATCTCACTTGGCCTTGCGCTTGCGGCGCGGCGCGGGCCTGGTCGAAACCGCGGCGGAGGACTGGCGTTCCACCAGCGTGAATTTGAGCAGCTTGTGGATCACCGGCGGCGATGTGGCGGTACGGCGGCCGCGAATCTGGTCGACCAGCAAACGCACCGCCTCACGCGCCATGTCGGCGATGGGCTGGCGGATGGTGGTCAGTTCCGGCCACACGGTGGTGGCCAGCGGCGTATCGTCAAAACCGACAATGGAGAGGTCGCCCGGCACATCCAGGCCGCGGCGATGGGCGATGGCCATGGTGGCCAGCGCCATGTCGTCATTGCTGGCGAAGATGGCGGTGGGATTGAAGTTCTTCAACAGCTGCTCCGACGCCGTCAGGCCGGAACGATAATCGAAGTAACCCTGCGCCACCTGATGCGGGCCCACCGTCAGCCCCGCTTCGGTCATCGCCTCGATGAA
>JBBSKJ010000052.1:0-10369 GCA_038256475.1 Micropepsales bacterium
GCCTTCCACAGGCTTTCGTCGATGGTCTGTTCGGACTTGGCCAGCACCTGTTCCAGAAACTCGCGCAAACCATCGCGCCACTGCTCGCTGGTCTTTTCGCTGTGGCCGATGCCCACGAGAGCCAGCCGCTCCGGCAACAGGCCGGTACGGGCCAGATTGTACAGCGCCGGCACGATCAGGCGTTTGGTCAGATCGCCACCGGCGCCAAAAATCACGATGGCGCAGGGCGGCGGCGGGTTGCTATGCGACAGAGTACTCATTTGTCTTCATCCCTCGCCTTGCGTTCCGGCACCACGCTTTCGATATGGCCGCCAAATTCCTTGCGCATTGCCGACAGCAGCTTTTCGCCGAAGGTGTTGTCGCTGCGTGAACGGAAGCGGGAGAACAGCGCCGCCGTGATCACCGGGGCCGCCACCGCCTCGTCCACCGCCGCCTGGACGGTCCAGCGGCCTTCGCCGCTATCTTCCACCTTGCCGCTGAATTCGTCGAGGTTTTCCGATTTCGCCAGGGCAATCGCTGTCAGATCCAGCAGCCATGATGCAACGACGCTGCCCCGACGCCACACTTCGGCGACATCCGATACATTGATGTCGAAACGTTCGTCTTCGGGCAGTTTCTCACTGCCCCGGCCGCGCATGATGTCGAAGCCCTCGGCATAGGCCTGCATCAGCCCGTATTCGAGGCCATTGTGAACCATCTTGACGAAATGGCCGGCGCCGGCGGGACCGGCATACATGTAACCTTCGGTGACGCGGGGATCATTCTTGTCCCGGTTGGGTGTCCGGGCAATGTCGCCCGCCCCGGGCGCCAGAGTCTTGAAAATGGGATCGAGGCGTTCCACGATTGCCTTGTCGCCGCCGATCATCATGCAATAGCCGCGGTCCAGCCCCCACACCCCGCCCGACGTGCCGACATCGACATAACCGATGCCTTTTTCGCGCAAGGCCTTGGCGCGGCGGATATCGTCTTTGAAAAACGTGTTGCCGCCGTCAATAATGGTGTCGCCTTTCGACAAAAGGTCGCCCAGCGCGGCGATAATTTCCTCGGTAATTTTCCCGGACGGCAGCATCACCCAGACGGTGCGCGGCGCGGCGAGCTTCTCCACCACATCTTCCAGCGAACCGGCGGCGGTTGCCCCTTCCAGGCCCTTCACCGCCTCGGGGCTGGCGTCATAGCCGACCACGGCATGGCCGTTTTTCATCAGCCGGCGGGCGATATTGGCCCCCATGCGGCCCAGTCCGACTATTCCGATCTGCATGAAAGCTCCTCGATGGCTCGCGTTGGCAGCGCATTATGGCGAAGGCAAGATTGTCCAAATCAATCGCCGCCAAACTAGCCTATCGGCAGAGGCATGAAATCGGTTCTCGGCATCCTTTCGCCGGGCCTGTGAGAGGAACGCCCGCGCACCAGGGCCGGTTCCGGGGAAAAGGGCGGAAAACCGGGCAAAAACAGGGGTAAAGGATTGATTTTGGCCCCCCTAACCTGCCAATTACCCGCTTTCGCAAAGGCCTTTCATGGACGACGATTTTCGCAAGGCAGCCCTCGCCTATCACCGCCTCCCGCGGCCCGGCAAATTGTCGGTGGAAGCGACCAAGCGCATGGCGAATCAGCGCGACCTGGCGCTGGCCTATTCCCCCGGCGTGGCGGCGGCCTGCGAGGCCATCGTGGCCGATCCCGCCCAGGCGCGCGAGCTGACGGCGCGCGGCAATCTGGTCGCGGTCATCACCAACGGCACCGCGGTGCTGGGACTGGGCAATATCGGCCCCTTGGCCTCCAAGCCGGTGATGGAGGGCAAGGCCGTCCTCTTCAAGAAGTTCGCCGGCATCGATGTGTTCGACCTGGAAGTGGCCGAACTCGACATCGACCGCTTTGTCGACATCGTCGCCTCGCTCGAGCCGACCTTTGGCGGCATCAATCTCGAAGACATCAAGGCGCCGGAATGCTTCATCATCGAAAAGAAGCTGCGCGAGCGCATGAAGATTCCGGTCTTTCATGACGATCAGCACGGCACCGCCATCGTCTGCGCCGCCGCCATTCGCAACGGGCTGGTGCTGCAGGACAAGCAGCTTGCGGACGTCAAGCTGGTGACCAGCGGCGCCGGCGCCGCAGCGCTGGCCTGCGTCGATCTGCTGGTGGCGATGGGCCTTCCCATCGACAATGTCACCCTCACCGACATCAAGGGCGTGGTCCACAAGGATCGCGGCGACGAGATGCCGCCCAACATGGCGCGTTACGCCCGAAAGACCGATGCCCGCACCCTGGGCGATGTGCTGGTCGGCGCCGATGTGTTCCTGGGCCTGTCCGCGCCCAATGTGCTGAAGGCCGAGTGGCTGCCGCAGATGGCGCCAAAGCCGTTGATCCTGGCGCTGGCCAATCCCGATCCGGAAATCCTCCCCGAAATCGCCAAGGCGGCGCGGCCCGATGCCATCATCGCCACCGGGCGCTCGGACTATGCCAACCAGGTCAACAATGTCCTGTGCTTCCCCTTTGTGTTCCGCGGGGCGCTGGACGTGGACGCCACTACCATAAACGAGCCGATGAAGGTTGCGGCGGTGGAAGCCATCGCCGCCCTGGCCCGCGCCGGGACCAGCGACGTGGTGGCGGCCGCCTATGGCGGCCATACCCCAAGCTTTGGCACCGAATATATCATTCCCAAGCCGCTCGATCCGCGCCTGATCCTGTCCATCGCCCCCGCCGTGGCCCGCGCCGCCATGGAGTCGGGCGTGGCGCGTCGGCCCATCACCGATTTCGATGCTTATGAGAACGAGCTGGAAAAGTTCGTCTATCGCTCCGGCCAGCTGATGCGGCCGGTGTTCGAAGTGGCGCGCCAGAGCCCTGCCCGTATCGTCTATGCCGAGGCCGAGGAAGAGCGCGTGCTGCGCGCGGTGCAGACGGTGGTGGATGAAGGGCTGGCGCAGCCGACCCTGATCGGCCGCCGCGACGTGATCATCGAAAAGACCAGGAAACTTGGGTTGCGACTGGATTTCAGCAACCAGGTGCGGATCGTCGATCCTCAGCTCGATCACGAGATCATCGGCCCCCTGATCGAACGCTATCAGCGACTGGTTGAGCGGCGCGGCGTACAGCCGGAATCGGCGGCGCGCTGGATTGTCAGCCGTCACGGCATTGCTGCCGCCATGCTGCTGGAAGCCGGCCATGTCGATGCCGCCTTGTGCGGCGGCCTTGGTGACTGGACGCGGCAACTGGCCAATATCCTGCCCATCATTCCGCGCCAGTCCGGCGCCAGCCGGCTCTATTCCATGTCGGCGCTGATCCTGCCCAATGGCGCGCTGTTCTTCTGCGACACCCATCTGAACCTGGACCCGAGCGCCGAACAGATCGCCGAAATGACCCTGCTGGCAGCCAAGAGCGTGCGCCGCTTCGGCCTCGCGCCCAAGGCGGCGCTGCTATCCCATTCCAGCTTCGGCAGTTCGGATTCGCCCAGCGCCCGCAAGATGCGCGCCGCCATGGCACTGCTGCGCCAGTCCGAGCCGGATTTCGAGCTGGACGGCGAAATGCATGCTGACGCCGCGCTGAGCGACGTGCTGCGCGGCCGCTATGTCTCTTCCAGCCCCCTCACCGGCTCGGCCAATCTGCTGGTGATGCCGTCGCTGGACGCCGCCAATATCGCACTGACACTATTGTCCGCCGCCACCGAAGGCTTGCTGGTGGGGCCACTGCTGCTGGGCGTCGCCAAACCCGTGCATGTGATGGTGCCGTCGGTTACGGCGCGCGGAATCGTGAACATGACGGCGCTGGCTGTTGCCCAGGCCGCCTCCCAGTCCTGAGAAAGAAAAGAAGAAACGATGGAAGTTCTGGACCTCAAAGCCATGGCCGAACAGGCCGTTCGCACGCATCAGCAGGGCGACCTTGCGGGCGCGGAGAAAATTTATCTGCAGATTCTGCAAGCCGATCCCGGCCTGTTCGGGCCGCGCTATTACATGGGGCTGATGCGGCTGCAGCAGGGCCGCAACAGTGAAGCGGCGACGTATCTGGGCGAAGCCTTGCAGATTTCTCCCGACAATCTCGGCGCGCTGATGAATCACGGCATGGCGCTGCAAGCCGCCGGGCGCCCCAGTGAAGCGCTGGAGAGTTTCGACAAGGTGCTGGCGATCGATCCCAACCTGCCCGAGGCCCATTACAATCGCGGCGTGGCGCTGGTCGACATGCATCGTTTCGAGATGGCGGTGGAGAGTTATGACCGCGCCCTGGTGTTGCGGCCTGAAATGATTTCCGCCCTGGTCAACCGGGGCGTGGCGCTGGCGGCGATGAACCAGCTGGACGACGCGCTGGCCAGCCATGACAGGGTGCTCGCGATGCAGCCGGGCAATGTTCTGGCGCTGAACAATCGCGGCTTGACGCTGCGGGCGATGCGGCGCCTGCCCGAAGCGGTGGCGGCCTATGAGCGCGCGCTATCGTTGCAGCCGGACTATGCCGACGCCCGCTACAACCTGGCCGTGGCGCTGCTGGACCTTGAGCGTGCCGGCGAAGCCTTGGCGGCGTTCGAGGCGGTCATGGGAGCGCGCGGCAATGATGCCGAACTGTTCAACAATCGCGGCGTGGCGCTATGGAACCTGCAGCGCCCGGCCGAAGCGCTGGCCAGCTTTGAACGCACCTTGGCGATCGAGCCGCAATTCGTTGAAGCCTGGGGCAACCGGGGCCTGGCGCTGCGGGACCTGGCCCGCTACGAAGAAGCCCTGGCCAGCTTTGACATGCGGCTGACCATAACGCCTGGCGATCCCGTCACCTGGAACAGCCGCGGCAATGTCCTGCGCGACATGCGGCGCTTCGACGAGGCCATCGAAAGCTATGGCAAGGCGCTCGCCATCCGGCCCGATTACACTGAGGCGGCCAACAATCGCGGCTATAGCTGGTGGGCCGACAAGCAGGACTATGCGCGGGCCCTGGCCGACATGAAGCGCGTGCAGTTGCTGGACCCGGACTATCCCTATGTTCAAGGTGAAATCCTGCACCTGAACATGTTCGGCGCGGACTGGACCAATTATGCCGCGCAGAAGACAGAATTGGACGAAGGCGTGCGTTTTGGCCAGCGCGTGGCGCGGCCCTTCATGTATCAGGCGGTGGCGGAAAGCCCGGCCGACATGCAGGCCTGCTCGCGCATCTGGGCGCGGCACATGTATCCGCAAGTGCCGTCTGCGCCCCATGACCGCGCGGCACGCGGCAGCGCAAAAAAGATCCGCATCGGCTATGCGTCCGGCGAATTCCGCGAGCAGGCGGTGCAAATCCTGATGGCGGGGCTGTACGACGCCCATGACAAGGACCGGTTCGAGCTGGTCGCCCTGGACAATGGTCCTAGCGACGCCAGCGCCATGCGCAGCCGGCTGGAAAAGGCGTTCGACAATTGGATCGATGTTTCCGGCCTGTCGGATGAAGAGATGGCGGCGCGAATCCGCGCTGAGGAGATCGATATCCTGGTCAATCTCAACGGCTATTTCGGCCGCACCCGCATGGGCGTCTTCGCCCGCCGGCCCGCGCCGGTGCAGGTCAATTATCTGGGCTTCCCCGCCACCCTGGGCGCGCCCTACATGGACTACATCATCGCCGACAAGGTCGTGATTGCGGACGATGAGCAGCGCTTCTATGACGAGAAAGTCGCGATCCTGCCCGGCTGCTACCTCGCCAATGATGACAAGGGCCGCGCGCTGGGCCCCATCCCCAGCCGCGCCGAAGCGGGCCTGCCGGACAAGGGCTTCGTGTTCTGCAATTTCAACAATGCCTACAAGCTGACCCCCGACACCTTCGCGGGCTGGATGCGCATTCTGAAGCAGGTGGACGGCAGCGTCCTCTGGCTGCTGGAAAGCCATGCGCCTTTCGCCGAGAATGTCCGCAAGGAAGCGCAAAAGCATGGCGTGGCGGGCGAACGCATTATCTTTGCGCCCAACAAGCCGCCGGAAGAACATCTGGCGCGCACCGCGCTGGCCGATCTGTCGCTCGATACCCTGCCCTATAACGCCCACACCACCGCGGGCGACGCCCTGTGGGCGGGCGTACCCCTGCTGACGCGCCGGGGCAGCACCTTTGTCGGCCGGGTCGCCGCAAGCATGTTGCTCAATGCCGGCCTTCCCGAACTGGTGACCGAGAGCCAGGCCGATTACGAAGCGCAGGCGGTCAAGCTGGCAAGCGACACCAAGCTGCTGAAAGCCTTGCGCGACAAGCTGATGGCCAAGCGGGACAAGGGCGAACTGTTCGACACCGCCCAATTCACGCGTCACATGGAAGCCGCCTATGTGCAGATGTGGCAGCGCTGGCTGGCGGGGGAAGAACCACAGGCTTTCGCCGTAAAGGACTGACCGGGTGACGGACCTCAAGGCCTTGGCCGAACAGGCCGTCCGCAGCCATCAACAGGGCGATTGGGCGAGCGCCGAAACGCTCTACCAGCAGATACTGGATGAGGATCCGCAGCTTTTCGGACCGCACTATTATCTCGGCCTTATGCGGATGCAGCAGGGCCGCAACGACGAAGCGGCGAACTATCTGCAAGAGGCGCTGCGGATTTCCCCCGACAGTGCCGGCGCGCGTTACAGCCTTGGTATCGCCTTGATGGCCCTGCGGCGTGCGGACCAGGCTTTGGCCGCGTTCGATGCCGTGATGTCCACCGGTGCGCAGGACCCCCGACTCTTCAACCATCGCGGCGTGGCGCTGTGGAACCTGAAACGGCCCGCCGAGGCGCTGGCCAGTTTCGACCACGCTTTGGCGCTCGAGCCGCAATTCGCCGAAGCCTGGGGCAATCGCGGCCTGGCGCTGCGCGATCTGGCGCGGCCTGCGGAAGCGCTGGCCAGTTTCGATCAGGTGCTGGCGAGCGCACCCCAGAGCGCCGCCGCCTGGAACAGCCGCGGCAATGTCCTGCGCGACATGGGGCGCTTCGATGAAGCCATTGAAAGCTATGGTCAGGCGATCACCATTCATCCCGGTTACAGCGAGGCGCTGAACAATCGCGGCTATACCTGGTGGTCCGACAAGCAGGAATACGCACCGGCGCTGGCCGATCTGGAGCGCGCGCTGGAACTGGATCCCGATCATCCCTACGCCGCCGGCGAAGTCCTGCATCTGAAAATGTGCGTGGCGGACTGGAGCGGCTTCGAAGCGGGCAAGGCGCAGCTGGAGGCCGATGTGCATTCCGGCAAGCGGTCGGCGCGGCCTTTCATGTTCCAGGCCGTGTCGGACGATCCGGCGAATATTCAGGCCTGCTCGCGCATCTGGGCACGGGACATCTATCTGGAAAGCCCCTGTGCACCGCATGACCGCGCGGCGCGCAAGAACTGCAAGAAGATTCGCCTGGGCTATGTGTCGGGCGAATTTCGCGAACAAGCCACCCAGATCCTGATGGCCGGGCTGTACGAAGCCCATGACCGCGGCAAGTTCGAGCTGATCGCGCTGGACAATGGCTATAGCGACGCCAGCGCCATGCGCACCCGGCTGGAAAAGAGTTTCGACAAGTGGATCGATATTTCGCTCCTGTCGGACGAAGACGCGGCAGCTGCGATCCGCGCCGAGGAAATTGACATACTGGTCAATCTCAACGGCTATTTCGGCAAGCAGCGCATGGGCGTGTTCGCGCGCCGGCCGGCGCCGGTTCAGGTCAATTATCTGGGCTTCCCCGCCACGCTGGGCGCGCCCTATATCGACTACATTATCGCCGACAGGCACGTGATCCCCGAAGACGAACAGCGTTTTTATGACGAAAAGGTCGTCACCCTGCCCGGCAGCTATCAGGCCAATGACAACAAGGGCCGCGCCATGGCAAGGACGCCCAGCCGCGCCGAAGCCGGCCTGCCGGCCAAGGGTTTCGTCTTTTGCAATTTCAACAATGCCTACAAGCTGACACCCGACACCTTTGCGGGCTGGATGCGGATATTGAAGCAGGTCGACGACAGCGTGCTGTGGCTGCTGGATAGCCCGGCGCCGTTTGCAGACAATATCCGCGGCGAAGCGAAGAAGCATGGCATCGCGGGCGAGCGCATTATCTTCGCGCCCGACCGCGCTCCGCCGGATCATCTGGCGCGTCTCAGCTTGGCCGACCTGTTTCTCGACAGCCTGCCTTACAACGCTCACACCACCGCCAGCGACGCCTTGTGGGCGGGCGTGCCGCTGCTCACCCGGCGCGGCAATGCCTTTGCGGGGCGCGTCGCCACCAGCCTGCTGCACGCGGCAGGCCTTCCCGAACTGGTGCGCGAAAGCCAGGCCGATTATGAAGCCCTTGCGGTCAAGCTGGCGACCGACACCCAACAGCTCAAGACCCTGCGCGACCGGCTGCAGAAGAACCGCTCGACATGCGCGCTGTTCGACACCAGCCTGTTTCGCCGCCGCATCGAGTCCGCCTATGACCAGATGTGGCAAGGCTGGCTGGCGGGTGAAGCGCCACAAGCATTTGCCGTGAAGGACTGAGACATGGACCTCCACGCCCTGGGCCGGCAAGCCATCCTGCTGCATCAGCAGGGACGGCTGGACCAAGCGGAGACGTTATACCGGCAAATACTGGCGCTCGATCCGCGCGTTTTCCCCGCGCTTTATCTGCTGGGCATGCTGCGCTTGCAGCAAGGTGACAGCGGCGAGGCGGTCCAGCTGATTGGACGGGCGCTGGCGATCAATCCGGGCGATCCCGCCGCGCTGGCGCATTACGGTCTTGCTCTTTTGGGACAGAACCGCTTTGGCGAGGCGGTCGCCAGTTTCGACCGCCTGCTGGCATTCCAGCCGGGCGAGCCCGCGGCGCTGATGGGCCGGGCCACGGCGCTCAAGGCGCTGGGACGCGACGCAGCGGCGCTGGCGGATTATGAATCGGTGCTGGCGGTGGACCCGCGCAATGCCGATGCCTGGAACGGTCGCGGGCTGTTGCTGCGCAGCCTGCGGCGGATCGACGAGGCGCTGGACAGTTTCAACCGGGCCGTGGCGCTGACACCCGATTTCGCGGAAGCGTTGCAAAACCGCGGCGACCTGCTGTGGAGCGAAAAGCTCGACAACCTTGCCGCGACGGCAGACCTGGAAAAGGCGCTGGCGCTCGAGCCCGGACGGCCCCTGCTGCGCGGCAGTCTTCTGCATCTGAAGATGTTCGCTGGCGACTGGAAAGACTTTGAACGCGAGACCGCGCTGGTCCATCAGGAAGTCCGCGCCGGCGGGCTGGTTATCCATCCCTTCGCCTATCAGGCGATCATGGAGAACCCCGCACACTCGCAATCCTGTTCGCGCATTTACGGCCGGAGCCGCTATCCGGCGCAGGATTTTCAGCCGCATGCGCCGTCAACGCGGGACAAAATCCGTATTGGCTATGTCTCGGGCGACTTCCGCGAACAGGCGGTGGGCCTGTTGCTGGCCGGGCTGTACGAGCAGCATGACAAGAGCCGTTTCGAGATTCTCGCCTTCAATACCGGCGATGGCAGCAGCGACCATATCCGCCAGCGGGCGCTGGCGGCATTTGATCGCTTCATCGACATCACCCATCTGTCCGACGCCGCGGCGGCCGAGCGCATCCGCCGCGAGGGCATCGATATCCTCGTGACCCTGAACGGCTATTTCGGCGCCGAGCGGCTGGGCATTTTCGCGCACCGTCCTGCCCCGGTGCAGGTCAGCTATATGGGCTTTCCCGCCACGCTGGGCCTCGCCTATATCGATTACATCCTGGCCGACCGCATCGTGATCCCGGACGGCGAGCGCGATTTCTACGACGAGAAAGTGGTGTGGCTGCCGCAGACCTATTGGGTCAATGATTCCGCGCGCACCATCGCGGAAGAAACTCCCAGCCGCGCCGAATGCGGATTGCCGGGGGATGCGTTCGTCTTCTGCAATTTCAACTCCAGCTACAAGCTGACGCCAGGCACCTTTGCATCCTGGATGCGGATTTTGAATCAGACGCCGGGCAGCGTCTTGTGGCTGCTGGCGGGCAACAATCTTGCCTATGCCGACAATCTGCGCCGCGAGGCTGGCGCCGCCGGGATTGATCCGCAGCGACTGATCTTTGCCGCACCCGTATCATCCGCCCAGCATCTGGCGCGGCTGAAGCTGGCCGACCTGTCGCTGGATAACCTGCCTTACAATGCCCACACCACGGCGGCCGACGTCTTGTGGGCGGGGGTGCCGATCATCACCTGCCGCGGCACCAGCTGGCCGGGCCGCGTCGCCGCCAGCCTGTTGACCGCCATCGGACTGGACGATCTGATTTGCGAAAACCTGCCCGCCTATGAAGCCCTGGCGGTGACGCTGGCGCAAAATCCCGCCCAGTTGAAAGCCATCAAGGACAGGCTGGAAAAGAACCGGCTGACCACGCCGCTGTTCGACACGGTGCGCTTCACCCGCCACATGGAAGCGGCCTATCAGGAGATGGCAGAACGGAACCGGCGCGGCGAAGCGCCGGCGC
>JBBSKJ010000053.1:0-10358 GCA_038256475.1 Micropepsales bacterium
TGCCGTTACTGGACGGTGCTGGAAGACGGTGACGCCATCGGCAGCGTCGATCTCAGTCTGATCGAAGGCGCCAGCGCCGAACTGGGATTCCTGCTGCGCCGCGACCGCTGGAGCCTGGGTCTCGGTACGGAAGCGGTGCGGTGCGTGAGCGCCCATGCCTTCGAACCGCTGGGCCTCAAGCGCCTGGCGGCGGCGGTGCAGACAGGGAACCTTGGCGCCGTCCGGCTTCTGGAAAAATCAGGATTCTCAAGGCGAGACGCCCGCCCGGTGCGGCTGGCCGGCGGAACCCTGGCGAACTGCGCCTTTTACGTGCTCGACCGACAGCCGGTTAACGCCCCTTAGCGTCGATTGCCTCTGCGCATATCCCGCGCGCGGTGCTATAGTGGCCGCGGTCCCTCTTGTTCACGACAGATAGGGGACCGTGTTGCATATCGCAGGAGACGCAATCGAAAGCAGCCGCCACAAGGCGGATTCACATCCAGGAGGAGACATCATGAGTGGCTTGGGAGATTTCCATCACGCCGAAGAACCCGAACCCAAAAGTTCGAAAATTGCTCATTGGATTATTCTCGCCGTGGTCGTCGCCGGCATGGGCGCTTTCTACTTGGCCTGGAGTTAAATCAGGCAGCACTCTTCGCGCCTTGTAACCGCCGTTTCAGCGGCGGCTAAAATGACTTAATTTTTGCCGAGCCAAAGTGGCGCGCGGAATCGTGGCCTGAGCACCGGTTGCCTCGCGACTGCGTAGGCAACGGGCGATGTCATGCAAAAGGCCGCGCTTTAGCCGCGTTCCCGGCCGGCCCTACGCCAACGGCTGACGATCTCGTCGAGACCCTCGCGATCCATGTTCGGCGTCTTCCAGCTGGCGGAAAAGCCGGTATGGCGGCTGCGCGGCACGCCGCGCTTGCCCAGATCGTCGAAGCGGATGCGCATCGGCATGGAAACGCCCTGCCCCAGCACAATCGCTTCACGGTCGCCCAGCAGGGGCAAGAAATCCACCAGGTCGATCATCCCTTCATAGGTCGAGCCGCGAATGACTTCCTGGTCGCGCTCGCTGGACAGGCGCAGCACCACGGCGGTGCCGCACTGGGAAAGAATGGTGGAATCCAACTCGCTGGGACGCTGAGTCACCAGGCAGAGGCTGAGACCATATTTGCGCCCTTCCTTGGCGATGCGCGACAGCGCCTGGCGGGTGGGGACGAATTTCTGATCGCTGGCCGGGGCGTAGCGATGCGCTTCCTCGCACACCAACAGCATGGGCAAACCGCCCTTGCTCCACACCGCCAGGTCGAAGGCCAGGCGCGAGATCACCGAGATCACCACGTCCAGGATTTCGGGCGGCACGGTGGAAAGATCGATCACCGAGATGGGGCGGCCTTCGCCCGGCACGCGGAACAGGCGGGCGAGAACCTCGCCCATCGTGTCCTGCACCGACAGGCTGCCGAACATGAAGTTGTAGCGCTGGTCGGTCACCAGGCTTTCGATGCGCGCCTTGAGGCGGCGGTAGGGCAGCATGAACTGGGTGCGTTCCAGCTTGCCCAGCTGCTCGTCCAGCCAAGAGGTGACGTCCGACATGCGAAACGGCGTGGGCGTGTCGACGGTGATGACATGCTGTTCGGCGGATTTGCGCGCCAGCGCGCCGGCGCGGGCGGTGGCAGATTCGTTGTAGCGGCGCTTGGCATGCACCACCGCGTCGGACAGGATTTCAGTTTCCGCATCGTAATGGGCGTCGCGGCTGACCAGGGCTGCGATCATTTCAGGGAAATCCAGCATCCAGAATGGCAGGCTGAAATTGTCCAGATTGATCGGCTCCACCAGGCCGCCAAAGGCGGCGGAATATTCGTTGTGGATGTCCAGGATCACGACATGGGCATGGGCATGATCGGCCAAAAGGCGCTGCAGGATGCAGGTCACCGCCGAGGACTTGCCCGAACCGGTTGAACCCACGATCAGGAAATGCTTGGCCAGAAGATCGTCCACCATTAGGCGGGCGGGCACCGTCGGTTCCTGGAACAGGGTGCCGATCTTGATGCTGGCGGCCTGTGGCGGGGCATAGACGCGCGTCAGGTCATGCTTGTCGGCCAGCACCACCGCATCGCCCAGCGTGGGCAGGTTGGAAACGCCGCGCCGGAAGGTCAGGCGGCGGTTCTGGTCCTGCACCACTTCGCCCGCCAGGTTGATTTCGATCAGGCCGAGGGATTGGGGCTCGCCCTCGGCGGCCGGCATCGGCGAAGTGATGGCGGTGACCACGCCCATGGCGGCGCTGGTGGGGGTGACGACCTTGATCAGGGCGCCGATCTGCACGCGCGCTTCATTGGCGATGGCGTCCTGGCGCTCCAGCACGGCCACGGCATGGCTGCCGGACACCGACACGATATGGGCGAGGCGGACCGGCGGGGCGGCGGGAAGGCCGCGGCGTTCGCGGAACGGCGGCGCTGATGGCGCGGGGGCGGGCGGTTTTTCGATATGCAGGGTCATGCGACTTTTCCAATGGAGGCTTGTGTGGAGGCTGAGGCAGCGCGTGGCAGGGTCACCACCGCGGTGGTGCCGGCGCCCGGCTGGCTGTCGAGATAGAGGCTGCCGCCATGCAGCTTGACGATGCCCATGGCCAGCGGCAGGCCGAGGCCCGCGCCTTCCTGGGTGCGGGCGAGATGGCCCTGCACCTGGGCGAAGGGCTTGAGGGCCAGCACGATCTGCTCATGGGTCATGCCGACGCCGGTATCGGCGATGGCGATGGTGACGCCGCCGCCCTTCACCGCCTTGGCCATCACCAGGATGCGCCCTTTTTCGGCGGTGAACTTGCTGGCATTGGACAGGAGAATGGCGAAAAGCTGGCGCAACCTTTTGGAGTCGCCGCTGACGTCCGGCAGGCCCGCTTCCATGCGCAGGTCCAGCGGCTGCTGCTTGGCGGCAAAAAGGGGCCGCGCATCCTCGACCGCGATCTCCAGAATTTCGCCCAGGTACAGAGGCGACATGTCCAGCGCCAGGCTTCCCGATTCCAGTCGCGACATGTCCAGCACATCGGACACCACGTTCAGCAAGCGGCGGCCGGCATTGGCGATGTGTTCGGCATAATCGCTGGTTTCGCTCGGACTGGTCGCGCCCGGCTGGCGCAGCAGATCGGAGAATCCGATGATGGCGTTGAGCGGCGTGCGCAGTTCGTGGCTCATGGTCGACAGGAAAGCCGACTTGGAGCGCGAATTGAGTTCGGCTTCGGCGCGGGCGGCGCGGATGGCGCGTTCGGTATATTTGCGCAGCTGCATTTCGCCAAAGGTGTCGGAATACCTGGCAAGCAATCCACTGGCTTTGCGCGCGCGCGCATGTTGGCCTGGCACGGCCATGGGGCATTTTTCCCGTAAAAGCAGCCTAAATATAAGGCCCGAGGCCTTCGAAGAGCGTTAACGGCCCCGACAATTGGTCAGCCTTCAGGGCTGGCGGGCGGGTTCCCAAAAGGGCGATAAAGCTGGGAAAATAGGGGGCCACCGCCATGCAGCTGCCGATCAAGCACAGCCTTGAGCGCATACCGGGGGGCATGGTGATCGTGCCCCTGGCGCTGGGCGCCACCATCGCCACCTTTGCCCCCGGGGCGGGCAGTTTCTTCGGCTCCTTCACCGGGGCGCTGTTCACCGGCGCTCTGCCCATCCTGGCGGTGTTCTACGTCTGCATGGGCGCCAGCATTCCCTTCGAGGCGTTGCCGCACGTGGCCGGAAAAGGCGGCGTGCTGCTGGCGGGCAAGGTCGGCATGGGCGTGGTCGCCGCCATGATCCTGGGCCACTATCTGGGGGTGGAGCCGGTCAAGGCCGGATTCTTCGCCGGGCTGTCGACGCTGGCGGTGGTCGCCGCAATCAACGACACCAATGGCGGGCTCTACATGGCGCTGATGGGGCGTTACGGACGGCCGCAGGATGTCGCCGCCTATTCGGTGATGTCGCTGGAGTCCGGGCCCTTCATCACCATGATGACGCTTGGCGGCCTCTTCATGTTTCCGTGGCAGACGCTGGTGGGCGCCATCCTGCCGCTGCTGGTGGGCGTGGCGCTGGGCAACCTGGACCGCAACATGCGCGACTTTCTGGGCAAAGCCGCGCCGGCGCTGATCCCGTTCTTTGCATTTGCCATCGGCGCGTCGATCAACCTGACCATGGTGTGGCGCGCCGGGCTGCTGGGGATCGTGCTGGGTTTTGCCATTCTGATCGTGTCCTGCAGCGTGATGTTCCTGGCGGACAAGATCAGCCGCGGCAATGGCGTGGCGGGACTGGCGGCATCAGCCACCGCGGGCAATGCGGCGGCGGTGCCGGCGCTGGTCGCCCACGCCAATCCGGCTTATGCCGAGGCCGCGCCGTTTGCCACGGTGCTGGTGGCCGCCAGCGTGGTGGTGACCATGCTGTTCGTGCCGCTGATCACCGCCTGGTGGGCGAAGAAGGTTGGCGTGGCAAAGGCCTAGGATAGAGCCTCGATCAGTCGGAACCGCTCGCAGAGCAATTCCATGTCGGGTGAAAAGCCGCCGTTGCGTTGGAAATAGGCGCGATGATTTTCACGCCATTGTGCCAGCGTCCGCGAGCCTTCGCCTTCCTCGAACGCAAATTTTTCATCAACTTCGTCGAAGCGCCGAACAGTAACTTCCACGGTTTCGATCACCGCCACGCGCCTGCCCTGGCCGTCCAGCACGACATCGCGCCGTCCGACCCGCGGACGCGCGGCACTGCCTTCTGGAAAGTCTCGCAACGCGCCACAGCTGGCCGTCTTTGTGCCTGCCAGCACGAGAGCAAGCAGTTCGTCCGCCATCTCCGGGCTATCGCCGAACGAGAATGTGTTGGCGTCCGCGTAAGGATCAGCGCCGACTGGCATGGATGGGCGTCTAATTCCTCGGATAATCCCGCCACAGCCACTCCAGCGCCGATGGCAGCGTCTGCATCACCACGCGCGCATCAACATGGCGGGACTCTTCCGACCAGACATACTTGTGGTCATAGCCTTTGCGCTTGAGCGCCGCCGCCATCAGGTTGTTGGCCAGCGGCCAGTTGTGCCAGGTGTTTTCGGGATCGTCGAAATGATTGTCCTGGGCGCTGACATGCATCCACATGCGGATCGGTTTCTTCGCCGCCTTGGGGATCAGCGTGGCGTGATATTCCCAGCCGCCGCGCGGCGTCCTGGGGTCTTCCGGCGACGCCTGGTTCACGAAGGTGCCGGAATAGGAGAGTATCTTGCGATAGCTCTCCGGATGGAACCAGGCCATGGTCCAGGCGCAGATGGCGCCCGAGCTGCCGCCCATCGCGCCGCGCCCTTCGGGGTCTTTTGTAAAGGTGATGCCGTAATTCTTCGACACCGCGGGCAACAGCTCCTGCTCGACAAACTGATAATAGCGATCCGAGATGGTGTCGTATTCCAGCCCGCGCTGCGAACCCTGCGCGTCGCTGCCGCCGGAATCCGCCGCCACGATCACCATGGCGGGGAGTCGCTTGGCGGCGATCATGTTGTCCAGCACCGGCGCAAGGCGGCGGATGTAACCGCGGCCGTCCTGCACCACCATGAAGGGCGCGGGCGTGCCGGGTTTGTAGCCGGGCGGGATATAGACCCAGACATGACGGCGATAGGGACCGGGAGCGGAGATCTCCGCTTCCGGCCAGGCCAGCCGATTGCCATACGCGTCGCGCCTGGCGGTCTTTTCGCTCTCCACCCGGACGATGCCCGGATAGATCTTGCTGTCATACGAATAGAGGATGAATTCGCGCACATCCCCCTGGGGCACGTTCGGATTGGGCACCGTTTCCGGCGCGTTGGCATAGGGCGGGCGGATGATGCTGTTTTCCGCCGTCTCTTTCGGTGGCGGCGTGGGAAATTTGGGAAGCTTGGAGGTATCGACCTGCTGCGCCGAGGCCGACACGGCGCCGATCATCACAGCGGCCATGAGCAGGGCCAAAGTCCGGTAGCGTGTCATGCATTCCCCCCGTTACTTTTTAAGATTGCAGTCCGACCGACTGCGCCGCCTTGACCAACAGCGTCGGCACACTGTTCGAAATATCCAGGATCACCGCGTCCTCGTCCGGTCCCGGCTTTTCCAGCGTGGCGAGCTGGCTGTCGAGCAATGACTGCGGCATGAAATGACCCTTGCGGCCCAGCATGCGCTTGGAGATCAACTCCCGCGAACCGTCCAGCAAAATGAAGCGCACCCGGCCGTTGACCTTCTTGCGCAGGCAGTCGCGATAGGCGTGCTTGAGCGCCGAGCAGGAGACCACCACGCCCATGCCGGCGGCGCGCTCGGCATCGATGCGCGCGCCGATCGCTTCCAGCCAGGGCCAGCGGTCTTCGTCGGTCAGCGGCAGGCCGCCCGCCATCTTGTTGACATTGGCCTGGGGGTGCAGCGCATCGCCCTCGATGAAATCCACGCCCAGCTTTTCAGCCAGCCCGGACGCAATGGTGGACTTGCCCGAACCCGCCACGCCCATCACCACGACCAGCGGCAGCTCATTCTTGTTGTTGTCGGTCGACGGCATGCGTTCCTCGAAAAGCCCTTCGTTCTTGACCGGACATGCCGGCTGGCAAATGTGGGAAAGCCGCCCATTGCGGCAGCCGTCCCCCTTTGCCCGAATGGGCCCAAACCCCGCCCGTGGAATACTATAGGATTGGGGCCCAAGGCCACTGGCAAACCGGAAGGCCGCGACAAAGCTGGGGAAAGAGCGGGCGCAGGCGGCGAGAGTTCCGTGCGCGCGAATCTTCGCCCCCGGTCAGGCCGCGGTCCAGCCGCCGTCGATCAGTATGTCCGTACCGGTAACAAACCCGGCCAGGTCACTGCACAGGTAGCAGGCCAGTGCCCCGATTTCCTCGACATGACCCCAGCGGCCCACGGGCAGCCGGGAGAGGAACAGCGCGTTGGCTTGCGGATCGTTGATCACCGGCAGGTTCATCTCGGTGGCGAAGGGGCCAGGGGAGATGGCGTTGACGGTGATGCCCTCCAGCGCCAGTTCCAGCGCCAGGGACTTGGTGAAACCCAGCAGCGCCGCCTTGGCGCTGGAATAAGGCGTGCGATTGGGCAGCGAGATATGCGCCATCATCGAGGACAGGTTGATGATGCGGCCATAGCCGGTGCCTTTCATGCCGGGCACGAAGGCGCGGCAGGCCAGGAAGGTGCTGAGCACGCTAGCATCCATCACGCTCTGGAATTCGGCGACCGTGTAATCGGTCATGGGCTTGCGCACATTGATGCCGGCGCTGTTGATCAGTATCTGGGGATTGGTGAATTTCGCATTCACCTGGGCGGCAAGGCGCGCAACGTCCGCCTCATTCGTGAAATCGGCGGTAAAGGTCTCCGCCGTTCCGCCCTTGGCCTTCAGCCCGGCCTGCACCTTGTCCAGCTTGGCCTGGTTGCGGCCCACCAGCGCGATTTGCGCGCCGGCACCCGACAAAGTGTGCGCCATGGCCTCGCCCAGCCCGCCGCTGGCGCCCACGATCACCGCCGCGCGGCCACTCAGATCAATCTTCACGGCTCAAAACTTTCTTTTTCGAAAAATCAGCTGCGATCCCGGTCCGGTTCGATGAAGAACCAGCAAAGGGCGGAGCCCAGCGCCGCGGCCGCCATGGTGTACATCACGATGCTCCAGTTGTTGTCGGTGCTCTGGAGGATGAAGCCGAACACAACCGGGCCGACAAAGCCCGCGAAGTTTCCCAGCATGTTCATGGTGGAGGAAACGGTGGCGGTATACTGCTTGCCGATCTCCACGCAGGTGTTCCAGGAAATCGGCATGGTGAGGTCGCTGCAAAGGCTGGCCAGCGCCATCAGCGCCATGGGCAGAACCACGCCCGGCACGTTCGGGATGATGCAGATCAGCACGGCGGTGGCGGAAAAACCGCCGATCGCCACCCATTTGCGCGGAACCCAGAGCGGCAGGAAGCCGGAGATGATGGAGCCGCAGCCGCCCGCCGCCAGCGGCAGCATGGCATAGCCGGCGGATTCCAGCGCCGTCAGGCCGCGCGCCTGCTGCAACCAGGTCGGCAGCCAGGTGACATAGAAATACCAGGTGTAGGAAAAGAAGAAATATTGCAGACCGAGAAAGCCGATATCCCGCTGCATCAACAGCTTGTACCAGGGCATGCCGTGATCGTGCAGCACCAGCTTGCGCGAACTTTCCAGCAATTCGAGTTCAGCGGCATTGACCGACTTGTGTTCCGCCGGATCGTTGCGGAACCAGGGCAGGAAAAACGCCACCCAGGCCACGCCCAGAACCGCCAGCGCCACGAACCCCCAGCGCCAGCCAAGATGATAGATGGCGAAGAAGGCCACCGGCGGAGCCAGCGCGCCGCCCCAGCGGCCGAACGCCCACATCACCGCCTGCGCCTTGATGCGCTCGCTCACCGGCAGCCAGGCCGAGAGCATGCGGGTAAGATTGGGAAAGCAGCCCGCTTCGCCCGCGCCGAACAGGAAGCGCATGATCCACAGCGAGGTCACGTTCCACACCGCGCCATGCAGCGCCGGGAAGGCCGACCAGGCCAGCACCAGCTGGCTCAGCACCCAGCGCACGCCCAGCTTGTCGCCGAGCAGGCCCATGGGAATTTCGAACAGGGCATAGGAAAGACCGAAGGCGCCCAGGATCATGCCCTGCTCGGCCTTGCTCAGATTCAATTCCAGTGAGATCGGCACGATCGCCTGGCTGATCGCGACGCGCTGGATGTACATGATCATCGCAAGGGCCAGCGCGAATACGACGACCCAATAGCGCGTGTGGGTGGCTTTCATTGCATCTCGCCCCTGCTTTTTTTCCTGCCCGTTATTGGCCCATGAGTAGGGGCATCAAGCCCTGTGATGCCGGCTCGCAACGAGCGATCGGGCTTCACATCGGCCTGCGTTTTCTATACTAAATTCAGGCGGCTGTAAGTCAATGCAGCCGGGGGTTTCGGGTGTCGCCCCCCGGGCGGATCGATAGCAAGAGCGACAATAAAAAGGGCCTGAAAAGCCCGCCGCCTCAGGCAGTCTCGGCACATGTCAGTTGGAGTAGCGCGAATTTGAGCCACGACTTCAAAGGCGAAGTGGCGCTGGTCACGGGATCGGGGCGCGGGTTGGGGCGCATGATCGCCCAAACACTGCTGGCCGGCGGCGCGTCTGTTGCACTGCACGACATCCATGAAGACGCACCCGCACAATATGGCGAAAGCGCCAGCCTGACGGCGCTGGCTGACGAATTCTCAAAAGCCGGGGGCAAGAGCATTGCCGTGACCGGCGACATCACCCGGGAAGCCGATATCGCGGCCATGGTCAAAAAGATCGAGGCCGCGCTGGGCCCGGTCTCCATCCTGGTCAACTGCGCCGGCGGCGATATCGGGGCGGCGGGCGGCAAGCCCATGCCCAATGGCGCGCTGGATATCAGCCTGGAAGACGCGATGGCGGTGCTGAACCGCAATTTCATCGGCACCATGCTGATGTGCCGCGCCGTGGTGCCGGGCATGGCGCAGCGCCAGCGCGGCGCGGTGATCAATTTCGGCTCGCTCAACGGCCATGTCGGCGTGTCGCCGGAAGTGGTCTATGGCTGCGCCAAGGCGGCCGTCATCCATTACACCCGCTGCCTGGCGCAGGAGATGCGCGCGCGCGGCGTGCGGGTCAACGCCATCAGCCCCGGCCCCACCACCACCGCGCGCTTCATGGCCACCCGCAAGACCGATCCGGGCAAGATGGGCGGCGCATCGCTGGACCGCTATGCCACGCCCGCCGAGATCGCCAATGCCGCCGCCTTCCTCGCTTCCGGCCAGTCCGGCTTCATCAGCGGCCAGGTGCTGCGGGTGGATGGCGGCATGACGCTTTTCGCCGCCTGACTTTTTTTCGTTCAACGTCTCTTTCAGGAAAAACCCATGTCCAAATCGCCCGAGAACAAAAGCAAGAAGAAGCTGCGCAGCCGCGAATGGTTCGACAATCCCGACAATCCCGACATGACGGCGCTGTATCTTGAGCGTTACCTGAACTACGGGCTGACGCGCGAAGAACTCCAGTCGGGCAAGCCGATCATCGGCATCGCCCAGACCGGCAGCGACCTGTCGCCTTGCAACCGTCACCATCTCGAACTGGCCAAGCGCGTGCGCGAAGGCATCCGCGAAGCCGGCGGCATCGTGATGGAGTTTCCGGTTCATCCCATCCAGGAAACCGGCAAGCGCCCCACCGCGGCGCTGGACCGCAACCTGGCCTATATCGGCCTGGTCGAACTTCTTTATGGCTATCCGCTGGACGGCGTGGTGCTGACCATCGGCTGTGACAAGACCACGCCCGCTTGTCTGATGGCGGCGGCGACGGTGAACATTCCGACCATCGCCTTGTCGGTCGGGCCGATGCTGAACGGCTGGCATGACGGCGAGCGCACCGGTTCGGGCACCATTGTGTGGAA